>JAGOBP010000339.1 GCA_017999195.1 Thermoflexales bacterium | reverse complement strand
TCGTCGTCGAACATGAACCACGCCAACGCCTTGGCCAACTCGGTCTTGCCGACGCCCGACGAGCCGAGGAAGATGAACGACCCGATCGGACGTGAGGGGTCTTTCAGGCCCGAGCGAGCGCGGCGAATGGCATCGCTCAATGCAGCGATCGCTTCTTCTTGCCCGATAATCCGATCATGCAACCGCTCTTCCATTTGAAGCAGCTTGGCCGACTCGGTCTCCAGCATCTGCGCCACGGGGATGCCCGTCCACTGCGCGATGACGGCAGCGATGTCGGCCTCGTCCACCACTTCGTCGATGTCTTTCTCGCGCTGCCATTGCTCGCGCTTCTCGTTAAATTCCGTATCTAGTTGCAAACGTTTGCTTTTGAGGATGGCGGCGTGTTCGTAATCGCGCGCCAGGCCCGCCCCTTCTTCCTCGGCCGCCACCCGATCGATCTCGGTCTTGAGCGACTTGAGATCAGTCGGCAGCGTGTACAACGTCACGCGCAGCTTGGCGGCCGCTTCGTCGACCAGGTCAATCGCCTTGTCGGGCAGTCGCCGATCGGTTACGTAGCGATGCGCGAGATTCGCGGCGGCGACGAGCGCCTTATCGCTGATGCTGACTTTATGATGTGCTTCGTATCGATCGCGCAGACCGTGCAGCATCTCGATCGTTTCTTCGACGCTCGGTTCGTCCACAAAGACCGGCGCGAAGCGTCGCTCCAGAGCCGCGTCTTTCTCGACGTATTTGCGATATTCATCCAATGTCGTCGCGCCCACGCACTGCAATTCGCCGCGCGCCAACGCGGGCTTGAGCATGCTGCCCGCATCCAACGCGCCGCTGGCTGCGCCCGCGCCGACCACGGTATGCAACTCGTCGATGAAGAGAATGATCTCGCCTTGCGAGCGTTGAATCTCTTCCATGGCCGCTTTCAAGCGCTCTTCAAATTCGCCGCGGAAACGCGACCCGGCCACCATCGCGCCCAGGTCCAGCGCAACCACGCGCTTGCCCATGAGAATTTCCGGCACGTCGTTGGCGGCGATCTTCTGCGCCAACCCTTCAACGATGGCGGTCTTGCCCACGCCGGCTTCGCCGATGAGGACCGGATTATTCTTGGTACGGCGCGAGAGCACTTGAATAACCCGCAAAATCTCGCTATCACGGCCAATCACCGGATCGAGCTTGCCCGATCGAGCGAGGGCGCTCAGATCGCGGCTGTACTTTTCCAGCGTGCGATAACGGCTTTCCGCACCCGGATCGGTGACACGCTGCCCGCCGCGAATGGCTTTGACGGTGTCGTTGATGCGCTCGCGCGTGACGCCGTTCTCGGCCAGCAGGCGCGCCGCCGACGTGTTGCGCTCGGTGCTGATCGCCAGGAAGATGTGCTCGGTCGAGATATATTCGTCCTTCAGGCGGTTGGCCTCTTCCTGCGCCAGATCCAGCACCCGCTTGACGCGCGGCGTGATGAAGACCTGGCCTGTGCCGCCGCCGTAGATCGCGGCCTTGGGCGATTGCTTCAAGGTCTCTTCCAACCGAGTGCGCATCGTCGCCACATCGATGTTGAGTTTGCCCAGGATTTGCGGAACCACCCCATCGGGTTGTTCCAGCAGCGCCAGCAGGATGTGCTCGGTATCCACTTGATTGTGCCCGTAGCGCTGCAAAATCTCGATGCTGCGGTTGGCGGCATCTTGCGCGCGCTCGGTGAAACGGTCAAATCGCATCATGATTAATTTACCTTCTTGGGATAATACAGGCTTGACGAGTAACGAGTGACGAGTGAAAAACCGTTTTCTCACTCGTCACTCGTTACTCGTCACGAACGAATCTTCATCAGTTCAATTTCGATCACTTGCGTGTAAGTCGTGTCAGTCACAATGTTCCAGTCGTACTTGCGCTGGAACGCTTCGATCACAGCGGGCGGCACCGACTCGATCGTGGCGAAGTGCGCGCGCCCTTCCAACACCACCGGCGCATTGCCGTTCTCCAGCGCCAGCGACACACTTGGAGTAGCCTGCAGATTGCGCGCTTTCACGCTATCCGCCGCGGTACACACGTACACCCGGCCCTCGACCCACACAAACCAGATGGGGGCCAGGTGCGGCGTGCCATTCGGTCGGACGGTCGCCAGCCAGATATTCGATTCAGTCGTCAAACGATGTCTTACTTTGGGGTCAAGCGGCGTGGTTATCATATGGCTAAATTATACCCCAAAGGGTCGGCGGATTGACAAGCTCACGGGCAAAGATTACACTTGAGGCATGGACACTGAAACCAACCTAACCTACGATGCCGTATTGCAAACCGCCAATCACTGGCCGCCCGCGCAACGCTTCGCCTTGATTCAGGACCTGCTCAAAACACTGGAGCCAGCGGCCCTGGAACCGACGTTCCCCAAGCGCCGCACCTTGCACAAGGCCCTAGGTTTGCTAAAGACCGATCGGCCTGCTCCCACCGACGAACAAGTTGCGCATATTCTGCATGACGCCCGCACGGAAAAATACGGCTGATGCGCTACGTGCTGCTCGACACCAATGTTGTGCTGGACGTCCTGTACGATCGGACACCGTGGGTGGCGGAGGCACGCGCCATCTGGCAAGCGGTGGATGATGGCCGGGTTCTGGCTTATGTGGCCGCGACGACGCTCACCAACATTTTCTACATTGGCCGACAGATCAGCGGCTTGCAATCGGCCCACGAAGCCATCCAAACTTGTCTGGAAGCCTTTGAGATTTGCACCATCGACCGCCCCACCTTGGAGCGCGCCCTCAAACTGAGCGGCAACGACTTTGAAGATAACGTCCAGATCGCTTGTGCTGAGTCTTATGGCGTAGAAGCCATCATCACCCGCGACGCCAGAGGATTCAAAGACTCGCCCATACCTGTACTCACTCCAACACAAGCCCTGACTGAAATCTCATAACCGCTAACCGCCGCTTCCAATCGAAGCGGCGGTTCGTTTCAAACGACACTCGTTTCTCGCTCGAAATACAAGCCTTCATGATCAGCCTCGACACTGATCAAATCACCTTCCTTAAACTCGCCGCTGAGAATCTTCAATGCCAACGGATCTTGCACGTACCGCTGAATCGTTCGCTTCAATGGCCGCGCACCGTACACCGGATCGTACCCCGTGTTCGCCAGCCATTCCTTCGCCGCGTCGTTCAACTGCAAATCGATCTTGCGATCAGCCAGCAGTTTACGCAGATTGCCCAGTTGAATCTCCACAATGCGCGACAAGTCCGCGCGTGTCAGGTTGTCGAAGATCACAATCTCGTCCACCCGATTGAGAAACTCCGGCTTAAAGTTCTGCTCCAACGCCGATTGAACCCGCTTCCGCATCTCGGCCGCATCACCGCCGCCCAGTTCTTTGATCCACTGCGAACCGACGTTGCTGGTCATGATCACGAGCGTGTTCTTAAAATCCACCGTACGGCCATGTCCGTCCGTCAGGCGGCCATCGTCCAGCAGTTGCAGCAACACATCGAACACTTCATCGTGCGCCTTCTCGATCTCGTCAAACAGCACCACGCTGTACGGTCGCCGTCGCACGGCTTCGGTCAGTTGGCCGCCTTCATCGTAGCCCACATAGCCGGGCGGCGCACCGATCAGGCGTGAGACGGTGTGCTTCTCTTGATACTCGCTCATATCGATGCGCACCATCGCGCCTTCGTGATCGAATAAGAATTCGGCCAGCGATTTCGCCAACTCGGTTTTCCCCACGCCCGTCGGCCCGAGGAACATGAACGACCCGATTGGCCGGTTGCGATCTTGCAGGCCCGCCCGCGCGCGGCGTACGGCGTTGGATACCACGCGGATCGCCTCATCCTGCCCCACCACGCGCTGATGCAACCGCTCTTCCATGTGCAGCAACTTCTGCATCTCGCCTTCCAGCAAGCGACTGACGGGAATGCCCGTCCACTTGCCGATGAGTTCGGCCACGTCTTCGGCCTCGACTTCTTCCTTCAGCATGCGCTGGTCTTTTTGCTGATCCTTTAGCCGTAGTTCGCCTTCGGTTAATTGCCGTTCCAGATCACGCAGCGTGCCAAAGCGCAGACGCGCCGCCTCATCCAACTTGTATTCACGCTCAGCCCGCTCGATCTCGGTCTTCGTCGCGTCCATCTTTTCCTTGATCGATTGCAACGACGTGATGGCCGCCTTCTCCAACTCCCAATGGGCGCGCAAGCCATTTGAGTGTTCTTTGAGATCAGCCACTTCTCTTTCGATCTTGGCTAAGCGTTCTTTGCTGGCCTGATCTTTTTCTTTCTTCAACGCCTCGCGCTCGATTTCCAGTTGCATGATCTTGCGATCGACTTCATCCAACACGGCAGGCTTCGAATCGATTTCCATGCGCAAGCGCGAAGCCGCCTCGTCGATCAAGTCGATGGCTTTGTCGGGCAACTGCCGATCGGTGATATACCGGTCCGATAGCGTCGCGGCGGCGATCACGGCCCCGTCTTGAATCCGCACGCCGTGATGGACTTCGTAGCGTTCCTTCAAGCCGCGCAAAATGCTGATGGTATCCGCCACCGATGGCTCAGCCACGTACACCGGCTGGAAGCGCCGTTCGAGGGCCGCGTCCTTCTCGATGTGCTTGCGATATTCGTCCAGCGTCGTCGCGCCGATCGTGTGCAGTTCGCCGCGCGCCAGCATCGGCTTCAGCATGTTACTGGCATCCATCGCGCCTTCCGCCGCGCCCGCGCCCACCATCGTGTGCAGTTCGTCGATGAACATCACCACGTCGTCGGAGTCGGTGACTTCTTTCAGCACGGCCTTCAGGCGTTCTTCAAACTCGCCGCGATACTTCGCGCCCGCGACCAGCGAACCTAGATCAAGCCCCACCAAACGCTTGTTTTTAAGCCCTTCCGGCACATCACCGCGCACGATGCGCTGCGCCAGCCCTTCCACGATGGCGGTCTTGCCCACGCCCGCATCGCCGACGAGCACGGGATTATTCTTCGTGCGGCGCGAGAGAATTTGAATGACACGCCGGATTTCGTCATCACGACCGATTACCGGATCCAGCTTGCCCGATCGGGCCAGTTGAGTCAAATCACGCCCGTACTTCTCAAGCGCTTGAAATGTCCCTTCGGGATTCTGCGAGGTGACCCGCGCCGAGCCGCGCACGGCCATCAACG
>JAGOBP010000338.1:3193-5125 GCA_017999195.1 Thermoflexales bacterium | reverse complement strand
CGTGTGCACAATCATGATCAACAGCATCGACGGGACGACCAGGACGGCCAGAATCGTGAACGTGATGCGCGCATTGCGCTGGGCATTTTGTTGACTGCGAGTACGACGGGCCATGGCAAACTCCTTTGAACTTCGATCAAATACGGCGACAACGGGCGAAATTATACCATAGCTAGGGCAACTCTAAGGCGCGCTGCGCCTGTGCCCCGATCGGTCCGGCCGGGTCCAACGCGCGCGCACGCTCATAGGCCTCGCGGCCCGGTTCCGTATCGCGCCCATACAACCGCCCCAAATATAACTGCGCCAGTGCCGAAGTGGCATCCAGTTCCACGGCGCGCCGCAATTCGTTTTCAGCCGAGGCGCGATCGCCATTGATCAAGTACGCCGCACCCAACCACACGTGCGCGGCGGCTTCAGCGGGGGCGCGTTTTACGGCCTGCTGTGCGGCCTCAAGCGCTTGCGCGGGCGAACCATATGCGCGGCCCGCATACAATTCGGCCAGCGCCAGCCAGCCCGCCGGGTCGTCGGGTTGCAGATCGCGCGCGGCGATCAGCCACACTTCGGCGCGCGCCAATTCGCTGCGCTGCATGTACAAGCGGCCCAGTTCGGCCGTGATGACGCGATTCTTCGGATCAAGTTCGTTGGCCGCTTGCAGATCGATCAAAGCCTGATCGAGTTGGCCGCGCTGCCAGGCCGATCGTGCGCGGAAGTAGCGCGCCACGGCCAACTCCCGATCGAGCTCCACGGCCCGATCGAGCCGCGCGCGCCCATCGCGGCCCAACTGATCGAGCACGAAGCCCGCATAGGCATACGCTTCCGCATACGCGGGATTGGCTTCAATGGCCGACTCGAAAGCGCGCAGTGCCAGGGTCAGATCGTTTTGAGCTAAGAATGCGCGGCCTAATAACAATAGCCGCAGAGCCTGATCGGGTTGATCGAGGGCGCGGACTAAGTCGCTAGTTGCTTCAAGGTTGGCCACCGCGAATTCTTGTCGGGCGCGCGCGAGATCATCAAAGGCCAGTAATTTGCCCAAAAACAAGTGCGCTTGAAGTGAACCTGATCGTGTCCACTGTTCGGCCAGCGCTTGCGCCGCCGGCCAATTCTCGGCGTGAAGGTACGCGTCGATGGCGCGTTGGGGCAGCGCGGGATCGATCGGGTGGGCGACGGCCGCGCTTTGCCAGTGCTGCGCCGCAAGATCGTACTGGTGTTGATCGGTTGCCACTTGCGCGCGGACGAGCGTGACATCGAACACATCAGCACCCAGTGTCGTCGCTTGATCGAGCAGCGTCAGCGTTTCAGTATAACTGTGCTGCAAGCGCTTCAGATCAGCCAGACGCAGCGTTAATGCGGCGTTCCACGGCTGACGCGTCAGGGCCAGCCGCACATAGTCTTCGGCCTGACGATAGAGGTAGGTGTGTTGATACTCGTCCGCACGCGCGATGAACGATGCCGTCACCACATCGTTCGCTTGAACGGTGAAGAGCAGCGCGACTAATACGAGGCCCAGCAACAGCACGCGAAGAGCGTTCATTGATGTAGAATTATACTCGCCTGATGCGTAATACGTAATGCGTACACAGCCAGCGGTGACGCAAATTACGCAGTACGGATGACGCAGTACGCATTTCACTTTCAAGGAGCGATGTAATGGATTTCACCCTCTCGTCCGAACAATTGATGGTGCAAAAGATGGTGCGCGATTTTGCCGTAAAAGAAGTGCAGCCCACGATCAAAGAGTGGGATCGTCAGCAGGCGATGAATCCCGCGACGCTGCCGCGCATGGCGGAGTTGGGCATTTTGGGCTTGTGCGTGCCTGTGAAGTACGGCGGGCAGGGCTTCGATTACATCACGCTGGGGCTGGCCTGCGAAGAACTGGAAGCGGTGGATACCTCGCTACGCGTGGTGATGTCGGTGCATGTGGGCCTGAATAGT
>JAGOBP010000338.1:0-3093 GCA_017999195.1 Thermoflexales bacterium | reverse complement strand
GTGCGTGCCTGTGAAGTACGGCGGGCAGGGCTTCGATTACATCACGCTGGGGCTGGCCTGCGAAGAACTGGAAGCGGTGGATACCTCGCTACGCGTGGTGATGTCGGTGCATGTGGGCCTGAATAGTCTGGCGCTGTTGCAATGGGGTACGGAAGCACAAAAGCAACGTTGGTTGGTCCCGCAAGCGAAGGGCGACAAGTACGCGATGTTCGGCCTGACCGAATCAGGCGTGGGCAGCGATGTGGCCAATATGGCCTCGACGGCGCGGCGCGATGGGACGGACTACGTCATCAACGGCGAAAAGATGTGGATTAGTCTCGCGACGAAGGCGCAGCATATTTTGTGGTTTGCCAAAACGGATCCGAGCGCGAACGACCCGCACGAAGGCATCACGGCCTTTATGATCGATACGCGCGAACCCGGCATCACGACGGGCGATCTGCACGGCAAGCTCGGGGTGCGGGCTGGATCAACGGGCTGGGTCAATTGCAATGATGTGCGCGTGCCGCAGGAAAATCGGCTCGGTGAAGAGGGCGAGGGTTTCAAGATCGCGATGTCGGCGCTGGACAATGGCCGCTATACGGTCGGGTCGGGCGCGACGGGGCTGATTCGCGCCTCCCTCGAGGCGAGTGTGAAGTATGCTAAGGAACGCAAGACCTTTGGCAAAGAAATTGGCAAACATCAGCTCGTTCAGCAGAAGATCGCCTACATGGTGCAGCAGTATGAAATCGGTCGCTTGCTCTATCTGCGCGCGGGCTGGCTGAAAAATCAGGGTGTGCGCAATACGCGCGAGACCTCGCTAATGAAGTGGTATGCCACCGATGCGTCATTCGAGGCGGCGAACGCGGCCATTCAAGTTCACGGCGCGTACGGCTACAGCGATGAGTATGATGTGGAACGCTATCTGCGCAACAGTCGCGGCGCGATCATCTACGAGGGCACCAGCGAGATTCATCAACTGATGCAGGCGGGTTACGCGCTGGGTTATCGCGAAGACGGCGACCTCCGCTGCGAATTGCCCGCGTATGATGCCAAGGCGTGGCAGGAGTAGGACGCGGATGAACGCGGATTTTTCTGTTTGATTTTTGACGAAAGGATTTCGACATGGGCGCTACACACAAGACTGGATTGCCGCTTAAGCATTCGGAGATTACGGACAAGATCATCGCCGCTTTCTACAAAGTGTATAACACATTGGGCTATGGTTTTCTGGAAAAGGTCTATGAGAATGCGCTGGCGATCGAGTTGCGCAAGAGTCATGTGAAGGTTCAAGCACAAGCGCCCATTACAGTACTGTATGAGGGTGAATCAGTTGGCGAATATTTCGCCGATCTGTTGGTGGCTGACGCGGTCATCGTTGAACTCAAGGCGGCCAAAGCGTTGGCGGACGAGCATGAGGCGCAACTGTTGAACTACCTGAAGGCCACACCCTATGAAGTTGGCCTGTTGCTCAACTTCGGCCCCAAACCCGAATTCAAACGCCGCGCTCTCGATAACTCGCGCAAGGAATGGCTAAACCTGCTGAATAATCCGCGTTAATCAGCGCCAATCCGCGTCCCATAATTTCCATTTGACGCACTGTGTTATAATGTCGGCAAGGCTCTTGTGAATTCGCACATTAGCCGTCCCCACCCAAACCCAGCAGTCCAAACCGAGGAGGTCACCTTGAACATTGTCGTGTGCACCAAGCAAGTGCCCGATACCGCGGCGACGCTCAAAGTCGATGAGCAGTCGAACGTGAGTTGGGGCGATGCGCCGCTCGTCATCAACCCCTGGGACGAGTACGCGATCGAAGAAGGTATTCGCCTTAAGGAAAAATTTGGCGGCAAAGTGACCGTGTTATCGGTCGGGCCGGAGCAGGCCAAAGAGGCGCTGAAGCAAGCCGTGGCGATGGGTTGCGATGAAGCCCAGTTGATCTCGGACCCGGCCTTCGACGGCAGCGATGCGCTCGCCACGACGCACATCCTCGCGCAAGCCATCAAGAAGTTGGGCGATGTCGATGTGATCATGTTCGGCAAGCAAGCCATCGACGGCGATACGGGCCTCGTGCCCGCCGGGGTCGCTCGGCGCTTGGGCTGGCCGCTCCTCTCGTACGTCGCCAAGATCGACGAACTCGATGTGGCCGCCAAATCGATCAAAGTGACGCGCTTGCTGGAGCAGGGCCGCCAGGGCGTGGCCAGCAAATTGCCTGCCGTGATCAGCGTGGTCAAAGAGATCAACGAACCGCGTTACCCGTCGTTCATGAACATTCGCAAGGCCAGCAAATTGCCCATCCCCACGTTGAATGCCGCCACCATCGGCACGGATGCGGGCAAAGTGGGCAGGGCCAATGCCGCCGCGCAGTGGATCAAGACCTTCCCGCTGCCCGCGCGCACCGGCAATGTCGAACTGATTTCGGGCGATTCGCCGCAAGCCATCGCCGCGGCACTGGCCGACAAACTCATGGCGGACAAGGTGATCTAATCATGGCCCACAATATCTTAGTCTGGATCGAAACCTTCAATGGTGCGGGTCTGTCGATTTCATACGAATGTTTGGGTGAAGCCAAACGCGTCGCCAACGGCGGCACAGTGACTGCGGCCGTCTTCGGCCAGAACGCCGCCGCCATCGCCGCGCAAGCGATCTCGTTGGGCGCCGATAAAGCAATCGTGTGTGATGACGCCACGTTGAATGACTTCCGCGCCGAGCCATACATCGCGCTGCTGACCAAAGTCGTCAAAGATGTGCAGCCCGACATCGTCATGGCAGGCGCATCGACGCGTGGCCGCGATGTGAGCAGCGGTGTCACCGTCGAGTTGGAAACCGGCGCGATCGCCGATTGCACTGCGCTCGAAGACAAAGACGGACAACTGATCGCAACCCGCCCCGTTTACGCGGGCAAGTTGTTGGCGAACGTGGTCGTTCCGGCCAAACGCCCGATCGTGATCACCACCCGATCGCGCGCCTTCCCGATGCCGGAAGCGACGGGCAAGACCGGCGAAGTGGTGGCTGTTGCGCCGGTCTTGAGTGAAGATCAGATCGCCAGCAAAGTCACCGGCTTCGCAGTGGAAGGCGAAGGCGAGGTCAGCCTGAACGATGCGCGCATTATCGTAT
>JAGOBP010000337.1 GCA_017999195.1 Thermoflexales bacterium | reverse complement strand
CGCTTAATTGGCGGCCGGCTTGAAAATCTTGATCAACGTGCGCGCAGTCCAGAACACCGCCCAGGCCGCAAACGCCAGGCTGACCGCCAGCGCGCGATTCTCATCGACCACCGCATGCACCTTCACGCCATCCGCATCGATCTCGGCCACGGCGATCGGTCGGGCGCGCACCAGTCCGCCGCCACCGCCGCCCGCGCCCTCATTGTTTTTGCCTTCGGCTTCGTTGCCACCGCCGACGCCGCCGCCTAAACCAAAGGCTTGCGCCACACTGGCGATGGGCACCACGACCGTCTCGCCCGAAGTGACGGGCTGGCCGAACACGTTCTCAATGGCGATAGCCTTCTGCGCCTGATCGAACGTTCCAAAAAAGCGATTCACGCCCTGTTCCACAGCCGACGTTGAACTTGCTTCCGACATGGTTTCACTCCTTCTTCCGGCGGGTCAAACCCGCGGTGTGCATCAAACTCACGGCCGCATTCAACACAATCGGCAGCAGCACGGCCGCAATGAGCAATAGCGCTTCCAACCGATGATTCACGTCGCTTACCGGAATGCGATACGTCCGATCGGCCGCCCGATCGAACAAGGCGGTAGGTCGCGCCCAACGAAATAGGCCGCCCCACAGCATTGCCTGATTGTTCTGGCTCAGCGTCGCCTCTGACCGTCGCCACGACCAAATGACAGCCTCTGGCACGATTTCGCGGTCGCCCATTTTGATCGGTTCACCGCGTACGACTTCGCGTTTTAGTCCCATGCGTTTAAGCCTCACGCGCCAGCCAGCGCCGCGCGTAATCTTCTTCATCCTGCCGCGTGCTGACTACACCATCCAGCCGCGCCGCGGTCAACTCCCGCAATAATCGCCCCATCAATGGCCCGGGCGGCACGCCCAACTGCTGTAACCGTGTGCCATCCAACTGGGGCCGCACACTGCGCCATTCAGCCAGATAACGCCGAATATGCTGGCGCGCTCGAGTGTGCTGGATGATGTTCAGGGCCGTTTGCAAAGCCCGATCATGATACGGCGCCAGCAAACGGCAAACCGCGCTGGGGGTTTCGGCCAACCCGATCGGTTCCGCGGCGGCCACCAGGCCCGCCACCTGTTCCAGATCGATCGCATCCTCACGGCGCAGATTCAGCCGCAGCGTAATGCGGCGCACATCCGGCACCGGCAAATTCGCCAGCCAATACGCCCAGCCCCAAAACGCCTCAACCGGATGGGTAAGGCGCAAGCCCGCGCGATCATCGAACTTCAACGCCGGATCGATCTGCTGCAGCACACCCCACTCGTTCAGTCGCCGCACAGGCCGATCGGGTTGGGGTTCACGAAACAACCCTTCGAGTTCGTGCCGCAACCGATCGCCACTGACTTGATCGAGCACGGGCAGGGCGCTGGGGATCAACGCCCGTGTGTCGGGCGCAACGTGCCAGTTGAAGCGCTGCTCAAAACGCGCCGCCCGAAACAAGCGCGTCGGATCATCGACGAAACTGCGCGGATGCAACACGCGTACCACTTGGGCCTGCACATCACGTTCGCCGCCATGCAGATCGATCAACTCGCCGAAGTGATCGCCGTCCAGGCGCAGCGCCATCGCGTTGACGGTGAAGTCGCGGCGAATCAGATCGCTGGCCAGCGTGCCGCGCGTGACATCGGGCAGCGCGCCGGGCCGCGCATACGTTTCCGTGCGCGTGGTCGCCAGATCGATCGTGCGGTCCCGATCGGGGGCGCGCCATTTCGCCGTGCCGAAGCGTTCGTGCAAAGTTAATGTGCCGCCAAGGTCGGCGGTCAGCGCGTGCGCCAGAGCAATCGCCTCACCTTCGACGGCCAGATCCAGATCGATCACGTTGCGGCCCAATAAACAATCGCGCACCGGCCCGCCCACCAGATACAGCGCCACGGCTTGCCCGGCGGCCAGTTGCGCCAGCCGCGCTATGACCGTCTGGTCAGCCGGACTCAACGCGGCGCGTAGGCGTTCGGCATAAGACATGCGTCCCCCGCTTGGCGATCTACGGCGCGACCGTGGCGGTTGCAGTCGCCGTCGCGGTTGATGTCGCAGTAGGCGTGATGGTCGCCGTCGGTGTGAGGGACGGCGTCGCTAACACCGATGTAATGGTGGTGGCTGTCGGGCTGGGTGACGGCGTGGCCGTGGCCGTAGGCGTCGCAGTCGGCGTGGCCTCTGGGATCAGCGTTGCAGTGGGTGTGGGCGATTGGAATTCAATCGGCCGATCGGTGGGCGTTGGTTCCAGCGTTGGCTTATCAAGCGGCGGTAGCAGTTGTTGGACCGTCGGTGTAGCCTCGATACCCGCAACCTGGGTGTCGGGCGTGATCAGCGGGATGACCTGCGAATTGATCAATGGCGTGGCCAGCAAACCCGCGTCAAATGAGGCCGGTGTCGGCGTGGCGTTCTGGCTGCCCGGGCCGCCGCCCACCCACATGCCCAGGCCGATGGCCCCCAGCACAAACAGGACAAAAATCGAGCCGAAAATAGCCACTGACGGCTGCCACAAGCGGATTTCCGCGCGGGTCACTTCACTGCCGATCGGCTGCGGCGCTAGACCGGCCAGTATCGCGATGATGGCTCCCGCTACGGTAAGATACACGCCCAGCCCAATGCCGGAGATCGTGGAGACCGATTGATTGCCGATGACGATCTCGCGCAGAGCCAGGGTGTTGAGGGCGCTGTTGAGGGCCAGCAACCCCGCGCCCAACCCCAGCGCGGCCACACCCGTGCTGACGCGAGGCGTGCGGAAACGCGGAAAGAGCAGGATCACGACCGCAATCGCGCCCAGGGCGACTACCGGCCAACTGCCCGTGGTGGATGGGCGCAGCGCGCGCTGGAACGGCTCGAAGGCCGGCGTGATCCACGGCAGCAACGCGCCGATGATGACCAAGGCTCCGCCGATGGCGGCCAGCACGCGCAGATCGACGCGCAGCGTTATCGCCCGATAGATAATCGTGGGCGGTGTCGCTTCGGTTGAGGTGGACGTGGTGTCGTTCGGTGTGGCGGCCATCGCGCTGATTATGCCCGATTTGAAAGGTTTGTGCAAATGGAAAATTGAACCCGTAGACGAAAACGAACGAAGGGTTGATGGATTAGCAGCACCGATCGAACAGCGTCCGTTCCGATTCCCAGGCTTCATATACGGCCTGCATCTGCGCGATATGATCGGGGATGTGGCGTTCGTAGGTGTCCAGCCAGTCGTCCATGGTCATTGGGCCGGCTTCGGAATGCTCGGCGATATGCGCCCACACCTCGGCCGGTAGCGACTTGATCAGTTCATAGGTATTGCTTCGTAGCCACTTGAACAGTTCCAGCGCGGCTTCGGTGCTTTGGTCGTGATAGCGCAGCGCCGTCGCCCAGCGCATCTCATCATAAGCCGCAATCTGTGTGCCGGGTTCGGCGATGAAGCGTCGGCCGCGAATGTAGCTGTTGGCTTCGCTGTCCGTGATATGCACGATAACCTCGTGAATCGTCCAGCGATCGGGCGCGGCCCGGTACTGCCACATCTCGCGCGGAAATTGCGCCAGGGCGGCGGTCAAGATTTGATGCGCCTGCCCGTACGACTCGATCTTGCGGTGACGTTCTGCGTGGGTCAACATGTGTTCTCCCTGTAAAAAACAAACCCCCGACAGTGCGTCGAGGGTTTGAAATTGATCGGGTGCAGATTTAGCGAATGGCTTGCTCGGTCGCCTTGTCGAAGAAGTGGACCTTGTCCAGATTCGCCACCATGCGCACGCTGTTGCCCACGCGCGCCTTGGTGCGCGGATCGACACGCGCCACGTACGAGTTCTTGCCCGTCAACAGATACAGGTAGACTTCGTTACCCATCAATTCGGTCACTTCGACCTTCGCGTCGAGGTTGCCGGGATGGATGCTCTGCGCCACGTATTCGGCATCGAACAGGTCTTCGGGGCGGATGCCCATCGCCACGGCTTTGCCCACATACGGCTTCAGGCCCTTGGCGCGCTCGACGGGAATGGCCAGTTGGAAGGCGTCGCCATCGACCGTCAACTTGTCGCCGCTGCCCTTCACCGTCACATCGAAGAAGTTCATGCTGGGGCTGCCGATGAAGCCGGCCACGAACATGTTGTTTGGATAATCGTACAGCGTTTGCGGCGAGTCGACCTGATGGAGCAGGCCGTCCTTCATGACGGCGATGCGGGTGCCCATCGTCATGGCTTCGGTCTGATCGTGGGTGACGTAAATGAAGGTCGTCGCCAGTTGCTGATGCAGCTTGGTGATCTCGGCGCGGGTCTGCACGCGGAGTTTGGCGTCTAGGTTGGACAGCGGCTCGTCGAACAGGAAGACCTTCGGCTCGCGCACGATGGCGCGGCCCACGGCCACGCGCTGGCGCTGACCGCCGGACAGTTGGCGGGGCTTGCGCGGGAGCAGTTGCTCGATACCCAGCGTCTGCGCCGCTTTCTTCACGCGCTGATCGATTTCGGGCTTGGGCATCTTGCGCAGTTTCAGGGCGAAGGCCATGTTGTCGTAGACGCTCATGTGCGGGTAGAGCGCGTACGATTGGAACACCATGGCGATGTCGCGATCTTTCGGCGCGACGTCGTTGACGGGCCGGTCACCAATGTAGATGGTGCCGTCGCTGATGTCCTCCAAACCGGCCAACATGCGCAGGCTGGTAGACTTACCGCAGCCCGACGGCCCGACGAAGACGAGGAATTCCTTGTCGGGAATCTGCAGATTCAAATTATTGACTGCAGTCACATTGCCGTACCGCTTATACACATTCTCGAACGTAACGGATGCCATTGGTGTTGCCTCCAAATGAGTTGGGCTCGGCCGTACCGCAGCCCAGATTTTTTAACGGATTGAGCAATGATACCGCAGATTGCCCGAAATCGCCAAACGGATTTTTTTTGTGAGTAAGGCAGCAATTGAAATCGCGCCAACCGTCATTGCGAGGAGCGCTGTTTGCGACGAAGCAATCTCGCTTCAATCAAACCGGAGATTGCTTCGCTACGCTCGCAATGACGCTTAACCTGTGTCCGATGATCTAGCGTAACGGTTGCGCAACCAGAGGCAAAATCAAGGATTTGCCCCGACGTTTTGCAGCGGTTGAAACAGCCCGAGATTGAGTTGGTGCAATGGCAATCCGTACAAGCACAACTTGAGATCACGCG
>JAGOBP010000336.1 GCA_017999195.1 Thermoflexales bacterium | reverse complement strand
TTCCTGATAGTTACTTTTTTGTAACTGATTGACGGCCCGTGGCCGACGCCGTAATATAGTACCACATTCAATTCAGGAGCGAAAAGGAGTACAATGACTGACAATAAAGAGATTGCATTGGGTGTTTCGCGGGCAATTATGAACGGCGAGTGGGACAAAGTGGAAGAATTGCTGGCCGATAACTTTCAGTATATCGGTGATGGCAACCCGCCGATCAACAAGCAGCAATACATCGGCTTCATGCGCGGCGTGTTGTGCGCGGGCATGACGGACATGGACATGCAGTTCCTGCGCGTCGTCGCGGAAGGTGATCTGGTGGCGGTTGACTACACCAACGCCATGACGCACTCCGGCCCGTTCTACGGCGTGCCCGCGACCGGCAAGCGTGTGTTGGGCACCGGGCAATTCATGCGCGAAGTCAAAGATGGCAAAGTCACCGCCGAATGGCAGACCACCAATGCGCTGGGCTTGATGCAACAGTTGGGCGTGATCCCCGCCCAATAACCGATAAATCATGGCCTACTCGTCACATGGTGCACCGTGTGGCGAGGAGGCCAAAGCGACCGTGAGACTTGAGTTCTCCCGACATTTCTGTCTTACACATAGACGACAGCCTGCTGGTGGTGAATAAACCAGCGGGCCTGCCGACGTTGCCCGATGGCTACGATAAGACCGCGCCCTACCTGGGCGGCGAGTTGACCACGCAATACGGGCGCGTCTGGATCGTGCATCGCCTCGATCGGGACACGAGCGGCGCGATTGTGGTGGCGCGTTCGGCTGAGGCGCATCGCGCGCTCAACCTGCAGTTCGATGCGCACACGGTGACAAAGATTTATCATGCGCTCGTGATCGGTGTGCCCGATTGGACTGAGCGCACGATCGATTTGCCCCTGCGGCCCGACGGTGATCGCCGTCACCGCACGGTCGTCGATCCGCAGCGCGGCAAAGCAGCGATCACGCACGTGCGAGTGCTGGAACGATTTGAGGGCTATGCTTTTATCGAAGCACGCCTGGAAACCGGCCGCACGCATCAAATCCGCGCGCACCTCGCGGCGATTGGTCTCCCGTTAGTCGCAGACACGTTGTATGGAAAAACAACCGGAATTGACGAGCTAAGCCGAACGGCCTTGCACGCGCGCTCGCTTGCGTTCGATCATCCAACTACGCAAGCACGATTGCAATTTGAAGCGCCATATCCCGAAGATTTTGAAGTGGCATTAAAAAACCTGCGCGGCGTCTAACCTCGCAGGTCTTGAATTCAGAACGTAGGGCAAGTCGGCGACTTGCCGGACAAGATACCATCTTGTCCTACGGGAACAATCATCCTCGATAATGCCGCGCCAACTCTGACGCGTACTGTTTACCCACCGTGGCCGCATGCTCGCGCAGCCAATCGCTCAGTCGGGTGCGGCCGGTCGGCGGACCGTCGACCACCAGCAGATTGGACATCAGCCCATCCACTTCTTCCTGCGTCAACACCACGTCCTTCACGAAACGTCCGATGAATTGCGACAGCGTCAACGCCGTTTTTGGCGGCAGATGCACGATCAAGGATCGACTGCGCACGGTCTGCGCAATCAACTTGACCAGCGTCTCAAAGGTATAAATCTCTGGCCCCACCGCATCGACGATTTCATTCTCGCGGCGTTGCCCGGCAGTTACGGCGAGGTCGGCCATATCGTCGGCGCTGATGGGCTGCAAACGATATTCGCCATCGCCCGGTATCACAAACAGCGGGAAATGCCGCAGCAACCACGCGATGTTGTTGATGAGAATATCTTCGTCGCCAAAGATCACCGTCGGGCGGATGATAGCGTACGACAATTTGGAATTCATCAGCACTTGTTCAAGCAGCCCTTTGCCTTTGAAATAGGGCAGGGGGCTATCCACATGCGGATTCGTGATGCTGACATGCACAAAGCGTTTGACACCCGCTTCCACCGCCGCGCGGATCAACTTCTGCGTATTCTCCACCGCTTCGTCAAACGTAATCGAGCCGTGCGTAAAGCGCACCCAGTACGTGTTGTAGAGCGTCGTCACACCCTGCAAACTGCGTACCAATTCACTGGGGCGATCAAAGTTGAAAGGAAAAGCATCGACCTTCACGCCGAACGGGCTGACGCGATTGGTGTGGCCGGTCAGCGTGCGCACCAAGCGGCCCTGCGCCAGCAGCCGCTGCGCGATGTATTTTCCGGTATAACTGAATGCGCCCGTAACGACATCGACTTCCTGTACTAAATTCGTCCGCATCATGCCTCGCTTACGCCAATAGCCAACTGATCGCGAATAAAACCCCAAAATACAAGTGCAATTGCGCAGTGCGTCCCAACGTCTGATTGAGCGCCTGCCCCGCTTGACCATTCAAAATAGTGCGGATGAGTGTGTACGCGTAAGGCACCGTCAGTGCGGCCAGCCACCACCACCCGATCGTTCCGGTGGCCACCATCAGGCCAATCGGGATGATGTAGGCCGCGATCAGACACAGCGTATACTCAAGCCGCGTGGCTCGATCACCAATCCGCACGGCTAACGTAATCTTGCCTGCGGCCCGATCGGTTTGAATATCGCGCAGATTGTTGACGATGATGATCGCCGTGACCAGCAATGCAACGGGCAACGCCGCGATAAGCGACCGTGGCGAAAACGTCAGCAGATGCAAATACGTCGTGCCCATCACGGCGACCAGGCCGAAAAACACAAACGCGGCCAAGTCGCCCAGGCCGCGATACGCCAGCGGAAACGGCCCGGCGGTATACCCGATGGCGGCCAGCATCGACACGACGCCGATAATGACGATGGGCCAGCCGCCCACCACGGCCAGATAGATGCCGATGAGGCCCGCCGTCCCGAACACGATGATCAGCGCGACCGTCATCTGGCGCGGCGTGACCAACTTGCTTTGCGTGACGCGCAGCGGCCCTTGCCGTTGATGATCCGCGCCCTTCAGAAAATCGAAGAGATCATTGGCGTAGTTCGCGCCGATTTGCAGCAACAACGACACGATCAACGTTGCGGCAAACACAGCGAAATGGAAGCGCCCTTCGTGCACGGCCACCGCGCTGCCGACTAGCACCGGCACAATCGCTGCCGGTAGTGTGCGCGGCCTCGCCGCCAGAAACCAGATTCGCCAACCGCTGGGAGTCGCAAGATTAGAGGACACAGATAAACACAGATTTCACAGATTTTTTGATATTGATGGTTGAGGCGTCAACTACATCAGGCCACCCTTTCGTCGGTGGCAATTCTCAATTTGATTGAGGAGCGAGCATCCCCAGATGCGGTTCGAGTCTGATCCGGCGTCTAGGGACGCCTGACTCCGCGCTTGAAAAGGCATGTTGAAACTATTGGCGCCGATGTCTGTGCTCTATTTGGCGGGTTGCTTTTCCGCCGCCGCATGAATAGCCGCCACGATGTTGTAGTAGCCCGTGCAGCGACAGAGGTTGCCGCTGATGGCTTGCTGCACCTGATAATTCGTCGGCTGTGGATTCTCATCCAGCAAACTCGCGCCCGCCATGACGAAGCCCGGCGTACAGTAGCCGCACTGCACGGCATTGTGCTGAACAAACGAATCCTGTACGGGATGCAGCGCCTCGCCCTGGGACAGCCCTTCGATGGTGGTGATGGTCGCGCCATGCGCGCGCGGCGCAGGCACCATGCACGCCATAACGGACAGGCCGTCGAGGAAGACGGTACACGCGCCACATTCGCCTTCGGCGCAGCCTTCCTTCGTGCCGATCAGGCCTATGTCTTCACGCAGCATACGCAGCAAAGTCTTATCATTCGCGCCGCGAATCGAATAGCGTTTGCCGTTCACGTTCGTCTCGATCGATTCGTGGCCACTCGTAGTGTGCGTCAACACTTGCGGCTCGGGCCACACGGGGAAGTGGCCGTTTGATTTGCCCCACAATAAGGCTGGATTTTCAGGGTAATCCGCGCGCTCTTGTCCGTCGCGAATTTGCCGCAAGGCCCGCATCGTCGTCACGCGCAGCATCTCCACGCGATAGTCCGCCGGGCCGCGCACATCATCGATCGGTTTGGCGGCGTGCGCCGCTAACTCGCCGGCGTGCGCGATCACTTCTTCAGTCAACGACTTGCCCACGAGATACCGCTCGACTTCGGGCGCACGCACAATCGTGGGGGCCACCGCGCCGTAGGTGATGCGCGCTTTCACGATGGCATCGCGATGCATTTCGAGGATCACGGCCGTGCTGACCACGGAAATCGCTTGCGCGCGGCGTAAGGCCAACTTGATGAACGTGCCGTGTTCTTCATCAATCATGGCCGGGAACGAAATATCGATCAGCATTTCGTCGTCGGCCAGCGCCGTCTTGCGCACGCCTTTGTAGAATTCGTAGAATGGCAGCGTGCGTTCGCCGCGCACGGAGCGCAGCGTCACCGACGCGCCCAGCGCCCACAACGGCGCGATGGTGTCGTTGGCGGGCGAGGCCGTGATCAAGTTGCCCGCAATGGTGCCGCGATTGCGAATCTGCGGCGCACCCACTTCCCAGCAGGCGCGGGCCAGCGGATGCGCGAGCGCCACGATGTCCTGTGACGCCACGACTTGATTATGCGTAACCAGCGGTCCCAGATGAAACACATCTTTTTCAAGCCGAATCTGATCGAGACCGGGGATGTGCGAAATATCGATCAGCACAGACGCCGATCGAATCTTGCGTTCCAATTCGATGATCAAGTCGGTGCCGCCCGCGATGATGCGGGCATTTTTGCCGTGTTGGGCCAGGAGTCGCAGAGTGTCGTCAAGCGTGGTGGGGGTGAAATAAGTCTGCCACATGGGAGCATTTACCTCGCAGTGAGAGTGCGGTACGGTGCAACTTGGGTCGTGCGCCGGTGATTATAGGCGCAAGCGAAAGGCAAAGCAAGTCCGCTAGGCGGGCTGGTTCAAATCAGTCAGGGCATTGGCGGCGGCGGCTTGTGCGGCGATTTGTTTGCTGTGGCCTTCGCCCCGGCCGATGGCCTTATCTTTCAGATAAACTTCCACCGTAAAAATCTTGGCATGATCGGGGCCGTTCTCTTGCACGGTGCGATAGTGGGGCGTGATGCCGAAGCGCCCCTGCGCGATTTCTTGCAGCATGCTCTTCGCATCGCGATCCGATTGATCCACTACAATCCGATCGATCTTGGCGT
>JAGOBP010000335.1 GCA_017999195.1 Thermoflexales bacterium | reverse complement strand
CGAATCAACATTCCAGTTTTGGCATTTCGCGTTCATCATTGGTGGAATCGCCGGTCGAGTTGAAGCGGCAAGTGCAGTGGGTGTTGGAAGAGTTCAAAGAAGCCGCGCTGGTGGAAGAGTTCATCGACGGGCGCGAAGTCCATGTCGCGCTGTTGGGCAATCGGGACGTGCGGATGCTGCTGCCGGTGGAAGTGGATTATTCGTTGTTCAGTTCGATGCGCGATCGGATTTATACCAACGAAGCGAAGTTTGATAAATCGGCCGCGCCGTTTTATTTGACCAAGTTTCTGTGCCCCGCGCCGCTGGACGCCGCGACCGAAGCGCGCGTGGCCCAGGTCGCCGCGGCGGCCTATCGGGTGGGGGGCTGCCGCGATTATGGCCGCGTCGATTTGCGCCTGCGGCATGGTCAACCGGTGGTGCTGGATGTGAATCCAAACTCCGATCTGTCGTTTGAGTCGGATCATGCGATTGCGTCGAAACTGTTGGGCTGGACGTATGGCCAAATGGCGACGCGCATCGTGGAGTGTGCGCTGGAGCGTTGGCCAGCGTCATCAAGATGAGAGGACAATTATGACGGTCGATGATCGTCTGCGCGTAGTGGTCTTGCATAATCACGATAATAGCTGGGATGCCGACGATATTCAAGAGGCGATTGATGAGCTGCGCGGCATGACCACGGCGCTGGCGAATCACGGCTGCGAGGTGCGTACCGCGAAGGTCTATCACAGCGTACGCGAGGTGTTGGACACGAGCGGCTGCGATCCGCGACAGTGGCTGGTCTTTAACTGGTGCGAAGGCTACGCCGATCGGCCGTGGGACTATGCGGGCGTGACCGACGAACTGGAGCAGATGCAGTATGTGTATACGGGCGCCAGTTCGTGGACGCTGCGCATGACGGAAGACAAGCAGGTGTCGCGTGATTTGATGTTGCAGGCGGGCGTGCCGATGCCCGTCGGGCGCGTGGTGCATGCCCTGAATGATTTGACCTGGGGCATTTATCCGGCCATTGTGAAGCCGATTAATCAACATGGCAGTTACGGCATCGATCGCGATGCGGTGGTGCGTGACGAGCCGGAACTACGCCGCCGCATCGAGTATGTGCGCGACACGTTCCACTCTGCATCGTTGGTGGAAGAATTTATCGAAGGGCGCGAATTTCACGTGACGGTGTGGGGCAACGATGAAACGGTGGTGCTGCCCGCCGTGGAGATCGTCTACGACTCGATCGCTGATCCGCGCGATCAGGTGATGACCTTCGATCTGAAGTTCGACATGACGGCGGTGCTGGAACAACGCCTGCGCTTTATCTGTCCGTCGATGTTGACGTTGACGGCGCGGCAGCGCCTGAAGACGGCTTGCGCGCAAGCGTATCGGGCGTTGCGCAATCGCGATTATGCCCGGCTGGACGTGCGTATGCGGGGCGAAGACGCGTATGTGATCGACGTCAACCCGAACCCGGACATCAACTCAGAGTCGATGATGACGATGGCGGTGCAGGCCGAGGGTCTGTCGCACGCCGAGATGATTATGCAGATTGTGGACTTTGCGGCGGAGCGCGGCCTGCGCGCGGGCTTGCCGTCGGTGTTGAGTGAGCGGGCGCGCATCGCGCAGGAACGCTTGCAGCGGCTGACGGTGGCCGTGAATCATTAACGAGTGATCCACGAAGGACACTGCCGCGCATCAAATCGCTCTGGTCGGCGTCCACGTCGACCGCTCCCGCCGGGGACGGCGGGAGGAGCGTGCAGAGTTCTTCGTGCCCCTTTGTGGATCAGATTTTCCTGAACAATTCGATTGAAACGAGGAGCAAACCATATGGAACCCAAACGCTTGTATCGCAGCCGAACCGACCGGATGGTGTCCGGCGTGTGCGGCGGGCTGGCGCAGTATTTCAACATCGATGTGACGCTGGTGCGGCTGGTCTTTCTGCTGCTGCTGGTGTTTGGCGGCGGCGGCTTCTTCATCTACATCGTGCTGGCGATCATCGTGCCGGAAGACGGCACGACCGCCGGTTCGCCGCAAGAAGTCATCCAGTCCAACGCGCAGGACTTTGCCAATCGCGCCCGGGAATTGGGCGATGGTTTCGGTTCTGGCTCAACGGCCGCAGGTAACCGGCAGGGCGCGCTGCTGGTGGGCGGGGTATTGATCGCGGTAGGCATCCTGTTTCTGGTGCAGAACATCCTGCGCATCAATTTTAGCCAGTTCTGGCCGCTGCTGTTGATCGTGATCGGCGTTGCCTTGCTGGTGCCGCAGTTCCGTAAACGCTAGCCCATACGCTACACCTTGCCAAACACAGACGCCGCCGGAGTGAAATCTCCGGCGGCGTTGTTGTACAGCACAGCCCTCCGAGACGCAGCCGCCTCGGAGGGCTGTTTTACGCCCGATATGTCGATATGCGATGCGGCGTTTGGCGTCTGCGAGGACGCGGGCAGGGAGCAAAATTGCCTGCTCACAATTGTTTAGGGCACTATCAAATGATAGTCGAGACAGCTCTTATTATTTGATCTCTTGAATTTCCCATAAAACTCCTCAATACTCATCCCGATCGTCTCTTGCAATGTTGGCCCAAAGTCCGCCAGATCACCAGTGGATTTGCGCAATGGATCACCTGGCGATACCAGAAACAAGCTGATATCATTCATCTGCTCAAACCTTGGACAGGCGTATATCACATTGGATTTGTTATCAAACTGTGCTGGCCCGGTATAACGAATCGCAAAGCCGAGCGTTTCGTACAGAAGCGTTAGCGAGTAGGACACTGGTGCGTCACGCTCTGCTGGCGGCCCGCTGATGAACCCAATCGTGGATGGTTGGCTATATTCTTGAAGGATGTTGCTCAATGAATAACGCTGCCAATCACTGGCAAAGCGTCGAGACTGTGTGAGGTTATAGGTTTCACCGTCGACTTCTAGCCGCGAAATCACCCCCTGCTCAGCAGTTAAGCCCAGTAAAAATCTATAATTAAACAGTTGAGTTGGATGCGGGATATCAATCGTCAGCGCGCCCGTTAGGTCTCGAACGAGATAGAGACTGAGACCTCGCTGTTGAAGTGAGTCAACGGCTGCTTGAAAGCGGGTATTGCCAGGTACAATACCCCACCAACAGGGAAGTTTGCAACCACCGTTCGTCTTGAGCATATCAGTCACAAGTTGCGCTTGTTGCTTTGCATCAAGAGTCGGAACAGGCGTCCGGGAGGGGGGAGCCGTGTCCAAGAGTGGTGTGGCTGTCGGTCGCCTCGTACTGGTGGCTGTCGGTGAAGGGGGCACTACCGTTGGTGTTAAAGTTGGCTGCGGAGTCCATGTTGGACTTGGCTGGGCCGTTAAAGTTGATACCGATGGTGCCACCGGCGATGTCGATGGCGGGTTTACTGTTCCCGTGCAAGCGCTTAGGATCAATGCCCCAGTTATACCAACCAGATCAAGGGCGTACGAACGAAGTTGACGAATCATGGCGAGACCTTCTTTTATGAGGCGTTCTCGTTAACGGCCGCCTGCTATTGGCCTGTATCCGCGCGGATGTTATTTCAGCGTCTCACGTACATCATTCACTTTAGCCCCATCAATTTTGAGTTATTCCGAAGAACAAGCGTTTCGCCCATCATACACCGCGACACCTTTTCTTTCAAAACCAAGCGGCTTTGCGCTTGATTTGCTTCTCGCCCCTGTCGATGCTACACTCATCAGCACAGGAGCGAAACACATGGCGGCAAAGCGCCGGACGGACAACAATCTAGTGTGGGATGCGGCCCGGGTCAAGGCCCTGCGCGATCACCTCGGCTGGACGCAGCAGCAACTGTCCGATGAGTTGGGCGTGCGCCAGCAAACCATCAGCGAGTGGGAGCAGGGCGTGTACGAGCCGCGCCGCTCCAGTTGCAAGTTACTCACGATGTTTGCGGTGAATGCGGGCTATGTGAAGAGCAAGAAGTAAAACGTAGTGCGTGTTGCGTGGTGCGTGAAGAACTTCTGAGGTCGAGTGGACTTCGGAAGTTTTTGTTTTCTGGGGTTGAAAACCGACTCACGCCAAGCGGCAAAGCCGCAAAGTCGGAAGGCTTTTTCTTTGCTACTTTGCCTCTTGGCGTGAGGCTACTTGGCTGGTATCGCCAGCCGTTCACTCAAGGCAGAATAGCGCTGGCTGGGCTGATTGTTCTTGACCGCCATCGCCAAGGCGCGTTTGCTGCCCACCAGCACCACCAATTTTTTGGCGCGCGTGATGCCGGTATACAGCAGGTTGCGCTGCAACATCATGTAGTGCTGCGTGAGCAAGGGCATGACGATGGCGGGATATTCGCTGCCCTGTGCCTTGTGGACACTGACGGCGTAGGCCAAAGTCAATTCGTCCGCTTCGGACCACTCGTACTCGATCGGGCGATCATCGATCGCGACCGTGAGCGTTTGATTCTCCAGATCGATCCCCGTAATGTAGCCCAGATCACCGTTGTACACGTCCTTATCGTAATTGTTGCGCGTCTGCAAAACCCGATCGCCCACTCGGAACAACGTGCCGCTCAGTTTACGCTCGACCTTGTTTGGCAAGGGCGGATTGAGTTTGGCCTGCAACAGCGCGTTGAGATTCGTCACGCCCGTGGCACTGCGATACATCGGCGACAGGACTTGAATATCCGCCGGTTTCAGCCCGAACTTGCCCGGAATGCGGTTCGCCACCAGATCGACAATCAATTCGGCGGCCTCGTCGGGGTCCTCTTTCACGAACAGGAAAAAATCATCCGCGTCTTTGGGCGTGAACGGCATCTGCCCCTGATTGATGCGATGCGAGTTGGTGATGATGTGCGACGTTTGCGCTTGCCGGAAAATCACATCCAGGCGAATGACGGCCGCGCGCTCACTGGCGATGATGTCGCGCAGCACGTCGCCCGCGCCCACGCTGGGTAACTGATCGACATCGCCGACGAGGAGCAGATGCGCGTTGGGCGGCACGGCTTTCAGCAGATTGTTCATCAACAGCAGATCGAGCATGCTGGCTTCATCCACAATCAGCATGTCCACTTCCAGCGGATTTTGCGCGTTGCGTTTGAAGCCTTCGGCGGGCGCGAATTCCAGCAAACGATGGATGGTCTTGGCAGGCCGATCCGTGGCCTGGCTGAGGCGTTTGGCCGCGCGGCCGGTAGGCGAGGCCAGCGCATAGCGCTTGTG
>JAGOBP010000012.1 GCA_017999195.1 Thermoflexales bacterium | reverse complement strand
CCGATCAGATGCCGGATTATCCCGGCACGATTCCATACGTTCGACATGGCAGCCATGTCGCCTACGATCCATACGCGGCGACGATGAACAGCACGCTGATGCTGTTGCCCGTGCAAGAGTGGTCCAGTATACCGGTGTTCTTCCCGGATCTGTGGCCGGACCTCAATCGCATGAATGCTGATTATGCGGTGTGGGTTGAGAACGACACGACGCTGCATCTGCTGCAATGGGACGACGGCAGCCAACAGTGGACGGAGATTGCGCTGCCGGACACAGCCACGTTTAACTTCAGCACCGATACCGGCACACCGTTGACTGAGTTCTATCTGCCACTCGACGCGGTGAGCGCGACGATCGGCAGCCAGGTGAATCTGGTGGCCTTCGCTTCAGACGATGATGCGCTGCGCGTGTGGTCGGTGCTGCCGTCAACCAATCCCGCTTCTAGCCGTAAAGTCATGGTTAATGCTGTGCCCGCGCATGAACCATTCCAGTTCATGCTGACCGATCGCTACACCTTTACGCTGGACGATGGCGACTGCCGTGCACCCGCATATCGCACCTGGCTCAAAGTGTCGCCTGAACCCGGTGGCCTGGCCTATACCGCGCGTGACGACGAAGTACGCCTACTGGTGCCGCGCTTCTCGGCCTTCAGTGGCGCGTATAGCAAAGTGTTCCAGGGCTATTACACCATCCTGGATGAATTAGTCAGCCGCATCGATGAGCCCTATCAAGCCTGGTTGACGAATACTTTCTGCCCGGCTAATCGCTATCATCCAGCCTGCGGCGGCACGCCGCTGAGCCTGGAAGAAAAACTGGCGTCCTATCAGGATGTCGATTTCTCGCCGTTGGAGCCGGGTGAGCGCGTAACTTACACGGTGCACTACATCAATGAACAACCGATCGTCAAGACGTTCCGATCGTGGTTCATGCCTCAGCCGTTGGACAGCATCGTGTGGGATGAACAGCCGTGGGTGTACGGTTGCCCCGGTTGGCTGGATGTCACGCTGCCCGCCAAGAGCGAGGGCGACCTGACCCTGACGGGTGAAGTTGTCACCTTCACCCAGAAAGTCAACCTGAAATTTGATCCCCCCGAAACACTGGCGCCTAATTGCAGTGCGGGCGGTATCAAACCGGCTGAACCGTACAACAATCTGACGGTGTATTACTCAACGGATACGCAAGGACCGAGTTACATCGCGATTGATGAGCCGCGCAGCGTCATCGGACAAAACACGACGACGTTGCGGGGCACAGTGATCGATGCTTCGCTCGTGCCGACCATCACGTTGGAATTCAGCGTGGATGGCAGCCCGGCGCAATCGACCACGTGTGTCAATGCCACCCCGACATCCAGGGAATGGAGTTGTGCGCTGGACATCGGCGCTCAAGTCGGCGGCTCACTCGTCGATGTGCGCGCTCAGGCCACCGACCAGTTCGGGAATGTCGGCGACTTTAGTCCGTGGCTGACGTTCATGGTTGACACGCGAGCGCCAACCACCACGCTGGACGCCAGCACGCAAGATGCGTTAGCCGATAGTGTCATCGGCCCAGGCGAAGCAACTTTAAGCGGCGCAGCCACAGATGATCATCTGTTGTCTGGAGTGGATGTATGCACCACCGACGATGTCTGCACGCAAGCTGCCACCACGCTCGATCCGGCGACGGTGCCGCAGACGACCTACGTCTACGACGATGTGCCCGACAACCCGATCGCGATCGCAGCGAATAGCGGCTTAGCCTCAACCGCGCCGAGCGGCGTCAACGTGCCGAATGTGTGCGGACCCAACACGGTGGGCATCTGGCGCACCTTCTCGGTGACCGATGATTTTGTCGTGTCCGATGTTCAACTGGGGCTGAATATCTCGCATCCGCAGCGCAGCGATCTGCGGATCAAACTGTGGGGTTGGGGAGCGGGTGCGCCCGCCGTCGATGTGATTGACTTCGGTTCGAGCGTCAATGCGCCCAACTTGGATGTGCTGCTCACGGCGGCAACTGATCAATCCGTCACCATCGGCCGCGAAGCGCAAGATGTGGCGCAGCCGTACTACGACACCATGCGCCTGCCCTCGAATGCACTGTCGGCGTTCAAAGGCCGATCGGCCGCGGGCCTGTGGACGCTGGTTATCTGCGATACGAAGCCGGCCGCAGATGAAGGCACGTACAATCGCGCACAGTTGATCCTCAAAGCCTTTACGCTGCCGCAAGCTACGGTGGGATCATGGCAATACACCTTCCCATTTGCGGAGAGCGTGGATGGCGCGCTGCAAACGCTCAGCCTGTACGGCTACGACTCAGTCGGCAATCGCGAGGCCATGCCGCAAGTTGTCACCTTCATGGCGGATAACGTCGCGCCGATGCTGGCGGTGACGCAAACCGAAACAGCGCTGGGCTTGTTCACGCCGGTGCAGCCTAGCGCGTTTACCGGCATCGTCAGTGATGGGACGGGCGTGCAGAGCGTGATGGTCACCAGTTACAGTCCGTCCGGGCAGGTAAAGATCGAAGCGGCCACCTTTACCGATGGCGGCGCGAATCTCGGCATGTCTGGCGCGGTCAGCTCGTGGTCATACGCACTCACGCCGCTGGAAGTGGGCAAGTACACCGTGACCGTCGTCGCCACCGATCGGGCGGGCAACTCGATCAGCGCGGGCACGTATGAAGTGAACGTGTTGGACATTGCGCTAGGATCATATCGCACGTATCTGCCACTGTTGGCTAGCAACACGACGATTAGTGCCGATCAGTCTGAAAGCAGGAGGGTGATACCTGCGTCCGAACGCAAGGCGACGGAGATTGCTGCGCCGATCATGTCTGCCATAACGAACCTGTTTCAGTGGCTCACGCCATCCCCATAAACCTGACCGTTCTGTTTGAATGAGTTTCACTGCTTTTGTGAAGGTGCTTGGCGATCGGTTTCGCCAAGCACCTTCACGCTATGTGCGAGCGTGGCGAACACGAGCCGCAGCAAAACTAAGTGTATTGAAGGAGAGACGAATGGCTCACGAGGATGGCGTAGTATCGTCTCGCACAAGACGCCTTGTGCGAAGCGACAGGCTTGTGACTATCGCCAAAAACAGGGCAAAAAAGGACACTGTAGCACGGCTACCGACACGTTCACGCTTCTGCTCTGGCGCTGTGCAAGAAACTCAGGGTCGAATCTCGCGGTTGAGCGGCGGCCTCGCGGAACAAATCTAGGGCGAGTCGGTCTGCGATGTGGTCGGCCGTGCGGACGCGATAGACGGTCTTCTGCATTTTGCGATAGCGGCGGTTGCCCCGCTCCACCGCGTTGGATGTGGCACCGAGCAAGCGGTCATCCAGGAACGTTAGGGCCTTTTCCAAATTGGCTGGGAACAAGCCCTTTAAGACCTGCCGCACATGCGTGAAGCGGTGGACGCGCTGGCGTAAGCGGGCCAACTTGGCGAGGGCGGTCGCGGTGCGACAGCGGCGATCAAAGAGTCGATAGACTTCGTTCATGATCTCGCACAGGGCACGGAGGTGTGGCAAGCCACGGGTGATGCGTTGGAGGGTGGCCTGTGCGGCGGGCGTCAGGTGTCGTTGCACAAACAGATACCGGTGCTCAAACAGGTCAGCAATTTTCTGCTGGAGGCGTTGGCGAGCCAGTTTACGCATCGCTTTCGTGGGGCGCCCGCGGCCCAGTTTCGGTTGCTGCTCCGCCAGTTGCTTGCGCACCTGGGCGACGGCTCGCAAGATGGCGTGGGTGAGGTCTTTTAGCATATGGAACTCGCAGATTGATGCGGTACCGGGCCAAAGACGGCCAGAATCGTCGCGGGATACAACGGTGAGCCATCGGTGGTGATGCCGCACACGGTCAAGTGGTGAGCCTGCAACACCGCCCGAAAGCGCTGGAAAAAGGCGAGCATATCGTCGTGCGCCGGGTCATGATCCAACACCTGGTAGAAGAGGCGTTTGAACGTCCGGTTGTCCACAATCGACAAGATACAGTACGGCCCATCGTAGAGTTCATCGATCGCCAGATAGCCGGAAAAGTCCGCGAGCGCCCAGAGCAGGTAGTCGCTTTCCCAGCGTGCCCTAGCCCTTTTTCCCCCCAGCCTCCACCCAGTTTTGGATGGTAGCGAAGGGGACAAATACGCGATGGTCGCGCCACAGCGTCCAACTGGCGTTGCGATAGGGGAGACCATCTTCCGCCACCAGCCGGATGGCCAGCGCCATGACGCGATGGGTGTAGTGCCTATGCGGCGGGGTCACATCCGACAAGTCCGCGTTGAAATACTTGCGACAGGCGGAACAGTAGTGTTGCGAATAGGTGAGTTGCAGTTCATGCGGTCGTCCCGACACCAAGTCGCCTACGTCGTGCAGCTGCCGGGTGAAGACCTTATCACGCCGTGCCGGTTTCCGACAGTAGGGATAAAAGCGCGACTCATAGTTCCGGCGCTGTTTGATGATCTGAGGCTGCGGCAGGTCTTCAGGCCGCGCGAACGCGATATCGGGTCGGTATTCACCCGGCCCCAGTTTGGGGGTAGAGATGGCCGGCGTCTTTTTCATAGCGCCCGAGTTTACCCCAACCCGTACCTTTTAGCATCGGCCTGTCGGTAGCCGTGCTACAGTGTCTAAAATTTGGCGTATTACACAAAAAGGGGAGAGAGGATTATAGTTCTGCAATGTGCCGGTTGGGATCTTCGACTTGAGCCGGGAAGCAAAAAGACCCTTCGACATACATTCGTGTGTCAAAAAGGGTCTTTTTTTGTCGGGGCGAGAGGATTTGAACCTCCGACCCCCTGCACCCCATGCAGGTGCGCTAGCCGGGCTGCGCCACGCCCCGAACGCCGCGCATTATAGCAGAGCGGCCAGTGTTTGGCAAGGTTGTTTCTGGGTTCGTGTTGCCTCACCCCCGCCGCGCCGAATTTTGATCGACGCCGTGCGCCCCTCTCCTGACGACCACGGTATTGCTCAGCGCTATTGACGCTTATCGGTCGTCAGGAGAGGGGACGGGGGTGAGGCGGTAAGTGAGGCGTTTGGTATAATCCCTGCATGCAAATCGATCCGCCTGCTTCGCCCACTTCGCGTCTGCCGCTCATCTTGATCATCGTCGCCCTCGGTTTGATTGTGACCGGCGGTGTGGCGTTAATTGTCTGGCAGTTTGGCCAACTCAACGCGCCGCCGAAAATCGCGGCCACGCCCACACCGATTGATGCCGCCGCACCGATCGCGCCTGCGCCGAACAGCAGTGCGCTCAAGCGCTTGGCCGTGATTGATGGCGAGCGCTTGTACACGATCGACCCCGACGGACAACATCAAGTGATCATCGAGCCGCGCGGCGAGGTGCCTACGGCCGCCCTGATCTGGACGCGCGACGGCCAACGACTGGTGTACGCGCAAACGGTTGGACCAGATAGTCAGTTGATCAGCGTCAATGTCCAGGGTGAAGACGAGCGAGTTTTGTTCGAGTCTGATCGCGTGAAAGTGCCGTTCTATCTTAACGGCGCGCCCGATGATGAACACATCGTCTTCTTGAGCGCCGACACGACGCGCGGCCTGGCGATGCAAGTGGCTGCGCTCGATCAGGCGGATTCGGCGCGAGTGGTTGCGCGGGGGCAGCCTAATTATGCTTCGTGGTCGCCGGATGGTCAGTCGTTGTTGCTGCACGTCGGCGGCGCCACCCGCGACGGCTACATCGGCACGTATCGCTTGGGCGACGAGCAGCCCACGCCGATCGAGACTTCGCCCGCTGAATTTCAAGCGCCGGTGTGGGCGACCGCTGATGGCCGCATCTATGCGCGGCGCGGCAGCGTGGATAGTTCGCTCATCAGCCAGGCGGGCAATGACTCCAAGACGCTGGCCGCCTTTTCGGCGGGCATCACCTTCAGCGGTTCGCCCGATGGCGAGTACGTAGCCTACGCCTTGAATTCGCCCGATAGTTTTCTCTTCGAGAAACTCACCGTGATCAAGCGCGATGGCACTCAAGCCAAAGTGATTGAACGAGGGGATGTATTGGCGTTTTTCTGGTCACCCGATGGACGTTACCTGGCCCACTTGACCGGCGCGTTGGTGTCGCCGGGGCCGATCGGGCGGGCAGGGGGCTTAGCCGCGCCGCGCAAGGTCGCGCAGCCGCGTTCGCTGCAAATCACCTGGCATGTGATCGATGTCGTTACGGACGAACATCGGATCTTAACGACCTTCGAGCCGAATGAATCATTCTTGTATCTGATTCAATACTTCGATCAATTCGCGCAATCGATCGCGGTGTGGTCGCCCGACAGCCGATCCTTGGTGTACACGGGCACGCCGTTTGGCGGCTCAGAAGGCGTGTACGTGGTCGATACGCAAGCGGCCGATCCGCAAGCCCAGTTCGTGGGGCGCGGCGATTTTGCCAGCTGGTCATGGCGGTAACATGAGCCTCTATCGTCGTCGTCAAACTTCGTCGCGCCGCTGGCAAGTCATCGGCGTGTTGGCCGTCGTCGGCTACGTGCTGGTGCAGTTCGTGACCTTTCAGTTGTCGCTGGGCCGCTTGCCCGCCACCTGGACCATCGGCGGGCAGTCGTACCCCGATCAGCCGATCGAGGCCGCAGTGGCGCAAGCGCAGATCGATCTGCAAGAGATACCCTTGCGCCTGCACTATCTGGCCGATACCTTCGAACTGCAACCGGCGTCAATTGGCTACACCGTCGATGTGACGGAAACCCTGCGTGTGGCGCGCGAAGCGCGTTTTCAAAGCGCCGCGTTGACGGACTTCATTCGGCATTTGTTCTTGCAACTGCCCGCGCCGCATGCCGTGCCAGCCGTGAGCGGCTACTCTGATGAGCGCCTGCGCGCCGAACTGGCCGCGATCGCCACGCGGTTCGATCAACCCGCGCAGTCCCCGCAGCCCGTCACGTCCACGATGACGCTGCAAGCGGGCCTGGCTGGTTATCAACTCAACATCGTCGCGTCGATCGGGCCGATCGAGATGGCGTTGAAATCTGCCACGCCGCGTCAGGTCGATCTGATCGTCGAGGATCAACCTGCGCCGCCGCTGACGCTCGATCAACTTTCCGGCTTATTTCAGGCGCGATTAAGCACGTTCAACGGCACGGCCGGGATTTTTGTCAAGGATTTGCGCACCGGCGCGGAAGCCGATTTCAATTCCGATACGACGTATGCGGGTGGGAGCGTGCTGAAACTGCCCATGCTCATTGAGGCGCATCGTCAGTATGAACTGCCGTGGCCGGTGGCGCTGACTCGCTGGATGACGACGACGCTGCGCGCGGATGGTAGTTTGGTGGCGACGAATGAAGTGCTGACGATCCTGGGCAATGGCAGCGCGGCAGCGGGTGCGGCTAAAGTCACCGCGTCGATGACGGCGCTGGGGTTGGATGCAACCGTCCTGTCGCAGCCCTTCAATCAGCCCGTTTCGTCAACGCTGCCCATCGAGACCCCGACGGACGACGTGCTGCAAACGACGCCATCCGAGATGGGCGTGCTACTGGAGATGGTGTATCAGTGTCAACAGGGTGGGGGGGCGCTGCTGGTCGTGTACGCCGAGGCTTATACGCCGGAGAAATGCGCCGCGCTATTGGACGAATTGACGCAGTACTCGCCTGTTGATGTGCCGTCGCTGCTGCGCGGCGGCGTACCCGCAGGCACTGAAGTGATCCATCGGCCGGGCGGCACGGCCAACACGCGCGCCGATGCCGCGCTGGTCTCGTCGCCGGGCGGCGACTATGTGCTGGTGGTGTTCCTGGACGCGCCGGATCGCCTGTTGAGTTGGACCGGGGTCAATCCCATCTTCAATGATCTGGCGAAAGCCGCCTATAACTACTTCAATCCAGAGTGATGTTTAGCCCTGGTTTTCGTGTGATCGGCGGTATAATCTGATCATCAGGTGAGCAATGCGTATCAACGATTTGATCTGGCTGGATGAAATTGTTGAGAAACTGGCGGTTAAACATCAAGTCGTGCCCGGCGAAGTTGAGCAGGTGTTTTTGAGCGAGCCGCACTTCAGATTTGCTTCAAAGGGCTGACGCACCCAGGATGAGGATGTGTATGCTGCTTACGGCCAAACGGATGCCGGACGTTATCTGACGGTGTTCTTCATCCACAAGCCTGGCGGTCGGGCTTTAATCATCAGTGCCCGTGACATGGATGGCAAGGAGCGCAGACAATATGGACGATAAATCAGAGCGCGAACCAATTCCCGAATTTAATACTCTGGCGGATATTGCCGAATTCTGGGATACCCACAGTACAGCCGATTACGACGACCTCGGCCACACGGCCAATTTCGAGGTTCGACTGCGTGAGCGGGGCGAGGAATATCGGACCGTGCAACTTGTCCCGGAACTCAGCGAAACACTTCACGCGTTGGCACGCCGTCGAGGTGTATCGGTTGAGACGTTAGTCAATGTGTGGTTGACTGAAAAGGCGCTTCAACAAACTTAGCCGCTATGGTTGATGATTTGACCTTCATCGACCACAGCTTGATTTCTTGTCCCTCATCACTCGGCATTTCGCTTCAGAACCACCAGCGTCACATCGTCAAACGGCAGCACATCGCCCGTGAAGGCCTCCACCGCCTGCTGAATCGCCGTAACGATCTCATCGGCCGAGCGCGCCAGATTTTCGCGAATCACTTGCTCCAGGCGCGGCACGCCAAACTCTTCTTCCAGATCTGTCATCGCTTCGGTCACGCCGTCGGTGTACAGCACCAGCACGTCGCCCGCGCCCAGCGCAATCGTCTCTTCGCGCAGATTCACTTCCGGGATGACACCCAGGGCAATGCCGGGCAAATTCAAATAGTACGCGCGGCCCGATCGGGCGCGTAACCAGATCGGCGGATTGTGGCCCGCATTGGCATACGTAAACGTCGCGCGGCGCGGATCGAGCAGACCGTAAAACGCGGTCACAAACAAATCCGATCGGGCATCGGACAAAATCAATTCGTTCGTGCGACGCAAGGCATCGGCGGGCATGCGGCCGCCCATCGCCGTGGCGCGCACCAGCGTGCGGCTCAAGGCCATAAACAGCGCGGCGGGCACGCCCTTATCGGCCACGTCCGCAATCACGATGCCCAGATTGCCGTTCGCCAGCGGCATGAAATCATAGAAGTCGCCGCCCACGCGCCGCGCCGATTTCCAGTAGGCCGACAATTGAAAGCCGGGCACGACGGGGCAGCATTCCGGCAGGAAACTCTTTTGAATCTCGCGCGCCACATCCAGTTCTTTTTCCAGCAACTGCCGTGTCGCCAGTTCCGTAATCAAGCGTACATTTTCGATGGCGATGGCCGTTTGATTGGCGATGCCGCTGAGGATGTTCAACCGGCGTTGATTGATCAACAGATCGTCCGCGCCCCGATCGACGATCAGCGCCCCGACGATTTGATTGCGCGCGCGCAGCGACAGCGCCACCGGCTGATCGAGTTGGAGGGCGGCGATCAGTTGATCGGGGGCCGGACGTGCGCTGGCCTCCGATCGATCGTCGTTGCCCAACGGCCACAGTTCCACCGGCAGCCGCAGCGCGGCAAATTCGGCCTGGGCGGCGTGTGACAAGCCAAACGCTTGACCGGCAATGTAGTAGCGCCGATCGTGATCGCACAACAGCACCAGACAGCGCTCCACGCCGATGAGCAGCGGCGTCAGGCGCACGATCGTGCCCAGAATCTCAGCCAGGTCTGTTTGCGAACCGACCGCCTCGGCCACTTGCAGCAGCGCGGTGCTGACCCACGCCTCTTCACGCTGCGCAATAGCCAGCTGCGCGCTTTCAATCGCCATCGCTGCTTGATTGGCGATGCCGCCGATCAACGCCGCTTTGCGGCGGCTGAGCAGTTGATCGGGTGAGGCGCCAATCCACAATGTCCCGATCAATTCACCGTGCGCCAGCAGCGGCAGCCCCAGCACATCGCCCGGCCCGAAGATCGTCATCAAGCGATCGGGTTCGGCCTCGGCGGGGCGCAGCAGCGGCTTGTTGGTCAGATGAATCTCGTCCAACAGCCAACTCTCACCGGGTTTTAACCGTAATGTGGCAAACTCATCGGCGTGCGCGTCGATGCCAAAAGCAGCCTGGGCGCGAAACACGCCCGGCTCACCGTCGGCCAGCAAAATGCCGCAGCGTTCCACGCCGGACAACATCGGCGTGATGCGCACTACCGCGTCCAGCACTTCTTCCAGGCTGGTGGACTGACCGGTGGCTTCGGCTACTTGCAGCAGCGCCGTGCTGATCCACGCTTGTTCGCGCTCTGCCGCATACAGCCGCGCTTCGTGAATGGCAATCGCGATCGAGTCGGCGAGCGTGCTGAGAATGAAAATATCGTCTTCGCCAAAGGCCGCGACCTGATCGCTCTCGATGTCGATCGCGCCGATCGTGTAGCCACCGTACGTTAACGGCACGGCCAACTCCGAGCGAGTGGCGTTGAGCGTGGCCTGCGGATAGTAGCGTGGATCGGCTTGCACATCCGGCACATTGAGCAGCTGCCCGTTCTCGACCACCCAGCCGATGATGCCTTGTCCGACATGCAGGTGTTTGTTGTGCAGCGTTTCGTCGGTGGCGCCTTCAAAGATAATGCGGTTGGTGTTTTCTTCATGGACGCAGATGGCGACGAAGGAATAACTGAATGTGGCGCGTACCACCTCGACCGTTTGATGGAACAACTCTTCCAGATCGAGGATTGCCGCAATCTGCTTGGTGACTTCGCTGATGAGTTGAATGTGCGCGGCGCGCCAGCGCTCTTGCGCCAACAAATGCGTGTTGGCGATGGCGGCGGCGGCCTGATTGGCGATGATGGACAACACACGCAAATGATTTTCGCTAAACGCGTGCGTATGATAACTTTGAATCGATAACGCGCCCACGGCTTTATCGCGCACGACCAACGGCACAAACACGCCGGATAGCGGCGGCCGCTCGGACAGGTAACGCGGTCGGGCGGGCAGCTGCTCGCGCTCTTGCTCAAAGTCGCGCACCAGCAGCGGCGTGCGTGATTGCCGCGTCCAGCCGATCAAGCCCGGGTTGTCGCGCAGATTGAAGCGCTGCGATGCAATGCGTTCGCCATCGCGGATCCAGATGCGAATGTCATACCAATCGCCATCGAACAGGCCGATTTGAAAAGTGGACGTGTCCACGATGCCGGAGGCGTGCTGATAGATCAACTCGCACAGTTCATCCACATCCAGGCGGGCTTCGGCGATGGCGTGGCCGGTGTCGGCCAGCAGCGACAACTCGCTGACTTGCCGTACCAGTTCGCGGCGTGAAGCAAACCGCTGACGTAGAATCAAGGTCAGGGCCGCGGCGGCCGTCAGGCCGATGAAGATGAGCGGGAACGAGACATCCATGGTGAGGAAACGGGTTGCCATGAACACTGCCGCAGGCGCGTATAGAGGCTCGCGGCTGGCGCATGACACGTTATTCGATTATACCGCACTCAAGGTTTGCCAATGACTTTCTTTTGTGCTAGAGTGTGAACTTACGGGAGACAAGATGCCTGCCAAGATCCTGCTGGTCGACGACGATTTGCAAAGTCTCAAACTGGTTGGGCTGATGTTGCAGCGGCGCGGCTATGTGATTATGGCTGCGCGCGGCGGCGTGCAAGGCTTGGCCAAGGCCGAATCGGACGCGCCCGATCTGATCCTCCTGGACGTCATGATGCCCGACCTCGACGGGCTGGAAGTCTGCCGTCGGCTCCGCAGCCAGCCCTCAACCAGCCAGATTCCCATCATCATGTTCACTGCCAAATCAGACGTGGGCGACAAAGTCGACGGCTTTCAGTCCGGGGCTGATGATTATTTGACCAAGCCCATTCATCCGAACGACTTGGCGGCGCGCGTGGATGCGGCGTTGCAGCGCAGCGCGCAAAAACGGCTCAATGTGCAGCCGACGACGACCGCGCAGGTCATCGGTTTGTTGGGCGTTCGTGGCGGTGTGGGCACGACCACCTTGGCGTTGAATCTGGCCGCAGCCATGGCCAACGCCGATGGCGAGCGCCGCGTGATCTTGGTCGATCTTCAAACCAGTGCCGCAAATATCGCGGCCCAGTTAGGGCTGGGCACAGCCGACGGTCTGGCCGCGTTGGTCAGTCTAGAACCCAGCGAGATTACCCCAGTGGCGCTTGGGCCACGCTTGATTCATCATGCGAGTGGTATGTCACTATTGGTCAATGCCGACCAGCCTGCGCCAGCGGCGCTGTTGACCGCCGCCCAGGTTACGGCATTGATTAGCAGCGTCAGCCAATTGGCGCACATCGTCGTGCTCGATCTGGGCAGCACGCTGGATGACCTGACGCTGACCGCGTTGGGGCTGTGTCGGCGCGTGGTGCTGGCGCTTGAACCCCAGCGGATTGCGGTGGCGGCGGCGCAGAACGTGAGCGCCCAATTGGAACGGCGCGGCATACCGGCCGCGCGCTTGAGCGCAGCATTGATCAATCGTACGACGGGCACGGTCATGCTGGATAAGCAGGTCATCGAAGCCCAGCTAAAACTGCCCATCGAAGTTTTGCTGCCGCCGGTGCCCGAAGTGGCCGGTCAGGCCGCGGATGAATCGAACCTGATCATTCATCTTCAACCCGGCGGCTTATTTGCCGAACAAATTCGGACGCTGGCCCAACATTTAACGGCGTAGAGGCGCGATTTGATCGAGCACGCGATCGATCTGTTACTCAGCGCACGACATGTGGTAGCCCTCACCGGCGCGGGGCTTAGCACGCATTCCGGCATCCCCGATTTTCGCAGCCGCGATACCGGCCTGTGGGCCAACTACAACCCGATGGAAATCGCGACTGTCCAGGCTTTCCGGCACCGCACGGTGGAGTTCTTCAACTGGATCCGGCCGCTGGTGCGCCAGATGGTCGAAGCGCAGCCGAATGTGGCCCATCGCGCGCTCGTCGATCTGGCGGCCGCACACCGGCTGTCCACGGTGATCACGCAAAACATCGACGGTTTACACCAGCGGGCGGGCCTGACCGATGTGGTTGAACTGCACGGCAATATTTATACGGCGACGTGCGTGCGCTGCTATCAGGTTTTTGCCAGCGATCAATTCGTTCATGCGCTCATTGATGAGGGCCGCGTGCCCGTGTGCCCGCTGTGTGGCAACACCCTGAAGCCCAACGTCATCCTGTTCGGTGAAGCGCTGCCCGCTCAGGCGCTGATGGCGGCCAAGCGCGCCAGCAACCACTGCGATTTGATGATCGTGGCTGGCTCATCGCTGGAAGTTGCGCCGGCCTCTGACCTGCCGATGACGGTTCTCGCCCGACAGGCCCGGCTCATCATTATCAACCGTGATCCGACGTATTTGGACGATCAGGCCGACGTGCTGATCCGGGAGGATCTGGCCGTGGCGCTGCCCGCCCTGGCCGCGGCTTGCGGCAAACGCTATCCCGACAACTGGTGACCAACGATACACCCACACATCGACAACGAATTACCAATGTTAGCACGTCGGCGGACTTGGTAAAATATGTGAAATTGGTGTTTGGGTGAGTTTGGAGCAGATCTGATTTATGCCGTCGTCAACTTTTGAGGCTCGTCTTGAATCCTATCAGCGACTGTTGTCATTAAGTCAGGTGCTGACCTCGACGCTTGACTTGTTGGAACTGCTCGATCTGATCGTCAATGCCGCGCGTGACCTCACCCGCACGGAAGCCACGTCGATCCTGCTGCTGGACGCTAAGACCGGTGACCTATATTTTGAAGCCGTCACGGGCAGCAAGAGCGATGAAATCAAGCGCGTGGTGGTGCCGCCCAATAGCCTAGCGGGCTGGGTCGTGCGCGAGGGGCAGGTCGAGATCATCAATGACGTGTCAAAAGACAAGCGCTTTTACGCGCAATCGGACGTGCGAACCGGCTTCCAGACCCGGGCTTTGATCGGCGTCCCGATGAAGGTGAAGGAACGCGTCATCGGGGTGTTAGAGGCCATCAATCCTGCCGATGGGCGCTCCTTCACCGACGAAGATGTCGAATTGCTCACGACGTTGAGCGCGCAAGCGGCCATCGCCATTGAAAATGCGCGGCTGTTTCATCAAAGCGACCTCATCTCCGAAATGGTGCATGAGTTGCGCACACCGCTGACCAGCATCGTTGCCTATAGCGAGTTGTTGTTGCGCCAGGAAGTGCCGCCGGAAATGGCGCGCGAATTTGTCGAAACGATTTTCCAGGAAGCCCAGCATTTGGCCAATATGACCAATGCGTTTCTGGAACTGAGCCGTCTGCAATCGGGGCGGACGCGTTTCCAAATGGCGCCGTTTGTGATCGCCGACCTGATCGACGATGTGATCAACCTGTTGCGGCCGCAAGCCGAAGAGCGCGGCTTGACGCTCAATAGCGTGGTGCCCGATCCCGCGCAGCGTGTCATTGGCGACCGCGAACGAATCCGGCAAGTGCTGGTCAATCTGGCTTCCAATGCCGTCAAATACAACAAACCCGACGGCGAAGTGTGGCTGGAATTGGAACCGCTGCCCGAAGCGGCACTGGTGCGCTTGAATGTGCGTGACACCGGCCGGGGTATTCCAGCCAAAGACCTGCCGCACATTTTTGAGAAATTCTATCGCGTGGCTGACAATGAAGGTTACGCTCAGGGCACGGGCCTGGGCCTGAACATTGTCAAACAACTGGTGGAAGCGCATGGCAGTCAGATGCTGGTCACGAGCGAAGTGGATGTCGGCACTAACTTCAGCTTCACGCTGAAAGGCACCCCGGCTGAGTGATGGCCCAAATCCTCCCTTGTCAGCTCTGAAACACGCTGGTATAATCTCGCTCGGCAACTGACACAGCAATTGGTTGTGCCATCCTAGCTCAATCGGCAGAGCAATCGCTTCGTAAGCGATAGGTTATCGGTTCAATTCCGATGGATGGCTCTGGGGCATATTTGCCCCCTTAAGCCCCGGTAACGGGGCTTTTTTTTGACAGGTTCACACCGACATGACCACGGCTTCGCCCCCCCCGCCTCGTGATCTCTGGCAGCGTGTCTGGCACACGCTGGCGGATGATCGCTGGCTGGCGATGCTTCTGCTGGCGCTGGCTGGTCTGCTGCTTGCCGCCGCGCTGTTGCCTCAAACCCCGCAGATCGATCCCGTTGCTTATTCGCGTTGGTTGTCTGAAGCGCAGCAACGCTTTGGATCACTGACGGCCCCGTTGACCTCGCTGGGGCTGTTTGCGGTCACACACTCGATTGGCTTTCGCTTGCTGATGGCGTTGTTGGCTATGAGCAGCACGCTGCGCTTGATCGAAACGCTCGATCGGTGGCGCGCGCTGCGCCACTTCCCCGATCGCCCCACGCGCCCGACGTTCGATCGGGTGGCCGGGCTCGATCGAGCGGCGGTTCAGACGCAGTTGCGCGGTTGGCGGTTTCAATCGGACAACGATCTGATCTGCGCGGAACGGCATCAACGCCGATCGACCGGCGCGGCGATGGCGCTGTCTGTGGGCAGTCTGGTGGTGTTGATCGGGCTGGCGTTAGCGACCGTCACCGATACGCGCACGGAGAACATCGTGGTTGAGCCGGGCGCAGTCACGCCGATTCCGGGCACACCCTATGTGTTGCGGCTTGATGCGCTGGTCGAAGGCCGTGCGACCGTGGCCGTGTTGAATGAAGGCCAATCGATCGGGCAGGGGGAGTTGGCCGATCGGCAGCCGGTCGTCGCGGGCGGCGTTTCGATCTATCTGCGCGAGACCGGACCGGCGTTAATCGTCACTGCCGCGCGTGGCGATCGGGCGTTGGGCCTGCAAAGCACCGTCGATAGCCCGCCGCAACCGGAGAAATTGCTGTCTTTTACGCCCGATCGCAGTGAAGTGTTTGTGGCTGCGCCCGACGCTGAAATTGTGCTGCAATTGACGTGGTTGTCGGACGCGCGCTATACGGCGCAGGCGCTGCAAATGGCGACGGGCAAAGTGCTGGCAAGCCGCGAGATTGCGCCCGGCGAGGCGTTGAGTGTGGGGGCGGTGGCGTTTACGCTTGAGCCGGCGGCCTTCATGACCGTCACGGCGGCGCAACAGCCCGCGCACTGGCTGATCCTGCCGGGCTGGGTGCTGATCAATTTGGGTGTGCTGGGCACGCTACTCTGGCGAGCGTCACGCGTGTGGCTGGAAGTTCAGGACAATCAAACGCGCGTGTTGAGTGCTGATACCGCGATCGATCCGGCGGTGTTGAAGTTGGTCGGCGAAACCCCGATTGGACCTCTGCGCCCGACGGTGGCGCGCGTGGCGTCGGTGTTGTGGCTGATCTGGACGCTGGCCTTGAGCAGCGTCGCGACACAAGTGTATGTGCGCGCGGCGAGTCTGGAGGCCAACAATTTCAGGTTTAACGCGGCACTGGGCGCATGGTTGTTATGGTCAGGCGCAGTGGTGATACGACCACGCAGGTGGCGAGCGGGTCTGGTGGTTCTCGGCTTGATCTTGGCCGCGCTGGCCTTCAGTTAGCTGCCTTGGTCGGCAAATCGAGCGCGATATGTCCCCTCAAAATGCCCAATTTGAAGCGATAGCCGATCATTACGAGCATAGTTTGCCCGCTCACGTTGTGGCGCATTATCTTCAGAAGCGCGCACATTTTTTGCGTCTGTGTGTGGGCGAGCGGCCGGCACACGTGTTGGATGTGGGTGCCGGTACCGGCCAACTTGCGGCGCAGTTAGTGTCATCGACCTGGCGGGTCTTTGCGCTAGATGCGGCGCAGGCCATGCTCAGCCTTGCGGTTCGGCGCGAGTTGCCCGCCGTGCGGTCTACTGGCGTGTGGTTGCCCTTTGCCGATGACACGTTTGATCTGGTCTATTGCGTAGCTGTGTTACATCACATCGCCGAACCTGCGGCAGTGCGGGCGACTGTGCGAGAAATGTGGCGCGTGGTGCGGCCCGGCGGCGTGGCGGTGTACTGGGATCACAACCCGCTAAATCCTTACTGGCCGATCATCATGGCGCGTGTGCCGCAAGATACCGGCGAAGAGCGGCTGATTCCGGCCCGTGAAATTCGATCGGCGTTGGCCGGTTTACCGGCGATACTAACTACCTATTCGAGCGGTTTTGTCGGCGACTTTGTGCCTGTGCAGTGGCTGGGCGCGTTTCAGAAACTGGAGCGCATCATTGAGGCATTACCGGGTATCCGGCGTATTGCGTGCGCCCACAATGTGATTGTGGCGCGCAAACCAGGCAGATGAGACATGTGGCAGGGGCGAACTGTTTCGGTAGTATTGCCTACCTATAACGAGAAAGATTCGATTCGTCGCAGTATTGTTGAGTTTGAGCAGAGCGGCTATGTCGATGAAATTATCGTCGTGAACAATAATGCTGCGCCTGGTACCTCGGCGGAAGTCGCACAGACCTCAGCGCGTGAGGTATATGAACCACGGCAGGGGTATGGTTTTGCCTGTCAGCGTGGTCTGTGTGAGGCAAGCGGGGATTACATCGTTCTGTCGGAGCCGGATGGCACTTTTAGCGGCTCGGATATTTTGAAATTGCTGGCATATTCCGAAGGTTGGGATGTTGTGCTGGGTAGCCGCACGGCTAAGGGCTTCATCTGGCAAGATGCCAACATGGGGGCTTTTCTGCGTTGGGGTAATTGGGCTGTCGCCAAATTGATCGAGCTGCTGTTCAATACCACTAATCTGACCGATGTCGGTTGCACGATGCGTTTGATCAAGCGTACGTCACTGCGCCAGATTCAAGCCGACTTCACAGTTGGCGGTTCGCATTTTGGCCCGCAAATGATTCTGCTAGCGGTGCACAAACGTTTGCACGTTGTGCAGATCCCTGTCAATTATCAGCCGCGTGTTGGCAAGTCAATGGCGACCGGCAGCCGCGTGAAGGCAATCCGCATTGGGCTGCGCATGATCCTAATGGTACTAGTTTTTCGGATACAGACCTGGTTGCGATTGGGTGTCTGAATCTATGTCGATTCTCTCTGCAACTTCTGCCGTACCGGTGCGTCGTCAGCCGATAGGCCGCGCTGTTCTGATTGGCCTGTTCGTGCTCGGCTTGTTGCTACGTCTGCCCGGCATATTGTTTAACGGCCAACTAGACTTGGATACGCTGATATTTTTGTGGGGCACCGCGGTAAAACAGTTGGGTTTGGGGGCGGGTTTTCAGGAGAATTATGGGCCATTCTCGTTTGCGGTATATGGCATCAGTGCATCGCTGGCCGAGCAGTTGCCGCGCTTCTGGTGGCTGCCTTACAAATTGATCGAAATTGCGCTTGAAATCGGCCTATTGGTCGTGCTTTATCAACTATTGACGGAAGAACGCAAGCGCTGGACGTTGATCGTTTACTGGTTGAATCCGTGGTTCATTCTACACGGGGCGTGGCAGGGATTCTGGGAAGGCGCGCATACGTTGTGCGCGTTACTGGCCGTGGTGGTGCTGGCGCGCACGAAACAGCCGCGCCGCGCCTGGTTGACCGTCGGTGCCTTGTTGATGGCCAGCGCGTTGTTCAAGCCACAAGGGCTGTTGCATTTTTTGTTGCCACTGGCTGTGTATCTCATCGTGCAGATGGAACGCGGCTACTGGGCAACATTGAAGTGGTATGTTCAAGGCAGTCTGGTTATGCTAGGGGGCGCGACTGCCTGGTTGGTGTTGACTGGCGGCGGCTGGCTGTCGATTTTGCGCAATTATGTGACAGCCACGACGATCATGCCTAATTTGTGCAATGGCTGTCTTAGTGTGTGGCGTCCAATTTCGACCTTGCTCCAGGCCATCACCGGGCAGACCGGCCCAACTTACACCCTGCAATTGCCGACGATTTTTAGTACCTCTGTGCAATTGTTGACGTTCGGTCTTATTGTATATCTGATGATCCTGTTCTTCTCGCGCGCAATGCTGGTCCGTGCGGTCTCGGATCAACCAACGGTGCGCCAGCTGACACGTGTGCTCCAAGTGACTGGCTTAATTTTAGCGCTAGCTGCTGCGTTGGAATGGTTTCTACCGGCGGAAGCCGAAAAGACCAAGTGGCTAGTCGGTGGCGTGCCGATTAATTATAGTTTTGTAGTGCTCCTGGTGTTGCTTGTCGGCCTGGTGATCGCCCTCGCGGCACCCGTGTGGGCGCGCGTACTCTATGGAGTGTGGCAGCGGCTCGTCCGGTATCAGCGTTGGCCCAATCGACCTGGGCTGACGCCTGCAAACGGCGTCTATCTGGTACTCGCCACATCGAGCCTACTGCTGGCGCAACTGGGCACGCGCTCTCACATCAATCATACCTATGCGACGCTTATTCTGCTTATTCCGCTTGCATTATCCAACCGGCGGGCACTGATTGCGTGGGCCGTCATGATGGGAGTAAACTTCTACGGGCACCTGGCGACATATCAGTTGGGACGCAGTACCATTTTGCCTGATTTTTTCGCGACAGTTCCCACGGCCTCATCTCTGGTTGGTCAGATTCAGGCGGTCGTCAAGGCTGCACCGATGGATGCCTTGCTCCAAATCCAGATGGACAGTAACCGAGTGTTGGCAACTTTGCCACAAGAACCCCTCATTTCGATACTGGCAATCGGACAGTTCGTGAGCGCCCTGGTTATCTTGAAGACCGTGTGGGACGC
>JAGOBP010000334.1 GCA_017999195.1 Thermoflexales bacterium | reverse complement strand
ATCGGCGAGGGCGGGCGGCGGCCTACGTTGATGTTCAACGGCTATGCGGAGCAGGTTGCAGCACTGTATGCGGGTATGGACCTGCGCGCGAATTACTGATCAAGCGATCCACGAAGAGCACGAAGTATCACGAAGCAATTCTTAGTGTTCCTCGCCGTACCCGACTCGCTCGAGTCGGCGGCGCGCCAGGCGTCATGTACTTCGTGGATCAGGGTGTTTATTGTGGATAGCGACTCATCATGAAACGACTAACCTTTATTCAAACTGTTATGCACATCGGCGCGTGGCTGCCATTGATCGTGCTCATCATCGACGCGCTCAACGACAACCTGACCTTCAACCCCATTCAGGCGGCGACGCAGCGCACCGGCGATACGGCGATTATTCTGTTGGGACTGTCACTAGCGTGTTCGCCGCTGAGTACGTACCTCAAGTGGAAGGATGCCGTCAAACTGCGCCGCCCATTGGGGCTGTACGCTTTCTTGTACGCGGCCATACACTTTACGCTGTTTGTCGCCGTGGACTTCGGCTTTGATTTCAATCTGATCGTGCGTGAGTTTGTGGAGAAGCGCTATTTATGGGTAGGCTTGCCCGCATTCATCATTCTGCTGGCGCTGGCGGCCACTTCGTTCAAGTGGTTCATGAAGCGCATGGGCAAGCGCTGGAAGAAATTGCACCAGCTAATCTACCTCGGCGCGCTGCTGGTGGTGCTGCATCTGGCCTTCGTGATCAAGGGCGACCTGTTCACGTTGTCTGGTGATGTATGGAAGCCGCTGGTCGCCGCGCTCACGATCGGGTTGTTGTTGATTGCGCGACTGCCGCCGCTGAAACGAGCGTGGTTGGCGCGGCGCTCCGGTGCGCGTCGCACGCCACGGGCAGCCGGTCCACTTCCGGTGAATGATTGATTGCTGCCCAATGCTGATCCACGAATCACACGAAGCTACTCTAATGCTGTTGATGAGTGGTTATTCGTGGATCGCATTTATTAATCCAGGTAAACAAGTACAACCATGTCTGATCAATCGATTCTGATCGTCGAAGATGAACCATCCGTTGCGGAAGTCGTAGGCGTGTATTTGCGGCGCGCGGGCTATGCCGTGCGCACGGCCACGACGGGGCAGGCCGCGCTGGCTGAGATCGACGCGCAATTGCCTGCGCTGATCATCCTGGATCTGATGCTGCCCGGTGTGGACGGTTGGGCCATCACCCGTCATGTGCGTGAGCGCGGCGGCGCGCCGGGCAGCGTGCCCATCATCATGCTGACTGCGCGCAGTCAGGAGATCGATCGCATCGCGGGGCTGGAGCTGGGCGCGGATGATTACGTGACGAAGCCCTTCAGCCCGCAAGAGCTGGTCAGCCGCGTGCGAGCCGTGCTGCGGCGCACGCGGCCGTCGGGCGCGGAAGAATCGATCGAGCGCGCGTTGACCTTTGATGATCTCGTCATCGATCCACAGACGCACCTGGTGATCATCGACGGCGTCGAGAAAACGCTCACAGCCAAAGAATTTGAACTGCTGTGGTGGCTGGCGCGTCATCCGCGGCAGGTGTTCTCGCGCGATCTGTTGTTGGAGCGCGTGTGGGGCACGGCCGACTATATCGATCCTGGCACAGTCACCGTGCATATGCGCCGCCTGCGCGAAAAGATCGAAGTCGATCCGTCGAACCCGCGCCACTTGCAAACGATCTGGGGCGTGGGCTACAAATTCGAACCGTGAGGATGTGCATGTCGGCAATTCCGCATCAATCTTCGATCAATTTGCGCCGCTTTATCATGAGTGTGCTGCTGCCATTGGCCGTGGGTCTGGGCCTGTTTTATCTGACGATGAATCCGCCGATGAGCGACTTCAACGTCATGATGGAGTTGATGCTGTTCACGACGGCACTCTCTTTGGTGGTGGCGTTTGCCGCTTATCGGCTGGGCTGGTTTAATCGTCTGCCGCGCTTGCAGTGGTCGCTGTTGGCCGTGTATGTGCTGGCGGGGGTGCTGGTCTTTCTGAACGTGTGGATCATCGCGCGATTGATGTTTGCCAGCAGCCATGATTTGATGTTGGCGAGCATCCTGGTGGTGTTTGCCACGGGCATCGCGGCGGCGGTGGGCGTCTTTCTGTCGGCGGCGTTGACCGATCGGATTCTGACGCTCAATCGCGCGGCCGATCGTATCGCGGCTGGCGAACTCAGCACGCGCGTGAATGTGCAGGGGCGCGATGAACTGGCGCAGTTGACGCGCTCATTCAACGCGATGGCGGCGCAGTTGGAACAGGCGCAGGCTAAACAGCAAGAGTTGGAGGTGTTGCGGCGCGAGTTAGTGGCATGGGTCAGTCACGATCTGCGCACGCCGCTCACCTCGATTCGCGCCATGCTGGAAGCGCTGGCTGATGGCGTGGTCGATGATCCCGCGACGGTGCAGCGCTACTATCGCGTGGCGCAGCAGGATATTCGATCGTTGTCGCATTTGATCGATGATTTGTTTGAAGTCTCGCAATTGGATGCGGGCGGCCTGCAACTCGATCTCGTTCCTAACTCGATCGGCGATCTCATCTCTGACACGATCGAAAGTTTTGCCGAAACCGCGCGGCAGCAAGGCGTGGCGTTGAGCGGCGCGGTGCAGCCCGATGTTGATCCGGTGCGGATGGATGCGCGCCGCATCGGGCGCGTGCTGACGAACCTGACAGCCAATGCGCTGCGGCACACGCCCACGGGTGGGCATGTGCATGTTTCGGCGCAGCGCACGATCGACGGTGTGGAAGTGATCGTCGCAGATGATGGTGAAGGCATCCGCCCCGAGGATTTACCGCACGTGTTCGAGCGGTTCTATCGCGGGGACAAATCGCGTAGTCGCGCCACCGGTGGATCGGGTCTGGGCCTGGCGATCGCGCGCGGCATGGTAGAAGCGCATGGCGGCTCGATTCGCGTGGAGAGCACCATCGGGCAGGGGGCAAAGTTCACGTTTGTTCTCCCGAGCACACAACGTGGCGGCGCTCATAGTCCGTCAAGTTAAGACGTGTCGGCGGGAGTGGCTCGCTTGACAGCCGCCTTGTTTTTGGCTAAGATTGGTGTATAAAAACAAAAATACAAAATAGTCATAGAGTTATACGGGTATGACCAAAGCCTTTACTGAAATCGAGAAAACCCGCCTGCGCGAGCGGTTGCTGAAACAGGGGCGCAAGTTATTCACGCAGTATGGCCTGAAGAAGACCAGCCTGGAAGACCTGACGCGGCCGCTAGGCATCGCTAAAAGTACGTTCTATCTGTTCTTCGAGTCCAAAGAGGCGCTCTATTTTGAGCTGCTTATCCAGATGCGGCACGAAGTCGAAGAGCGCATCCGGGCGGCGTCGTTCGCTTCGACGGACGATCCGCGCGAAGGGCTGCGCCGGTTCATGCGCGCGGTGGTGGACGAGTTGGAGACGAATCCATTGACGCGCCGGTTGGTGACACAGCCTGAAGAGTTGGAACTGTTGGCGCGCAATGCGCCGCCCGAATTGCTGTCCACGAACACTCAAGATTCCACGGCCTACATTCTGCCGGCAATTCGGGCGGGGCAGGCACGGGGCAGCATCATCGCCGGACAACCGGTTGTGATCGCGGGCGTGATCCGATCGGTGGCGCTGTTGACGCTGCACAAAGACATTATCGGTGAAGACATCTATCCACAGGTGGTGAGTCTGATGATCGATCTGATTGCCACCGGTTTAGCACCGTCGGCTCAGACGGCCTGATGTAGGAGGCAACACCATGAACGCGCAGGGGAAAGTCATCATCGTAACGGGCAGCAATGCAGGGATTGGCAAGGCGACGGCGTTAAGTCTTGCCCGCCTGGGCGCGACCGTGGTCATGGTCTGCCGCAATACTGTAGCGGGCGAGGCGGTGCGGCAAGACATCATCACACAGACCGGGAACGCCGCCGTCGATCTGCTGGCGTGCGATCTGTCGTCGCAAGCGTCGATTCGATCGTTCGCGACGGAGTTCAGGCGCAAGTATACGCGGCTCGATGGGCTGATCAACAATGCCGCCAACTTCGATCACCGCTTGAAACAGGCAACACTCACCGGTGAGGGGGTGGAAGTGGTGTTTGCCACGAATCATCTTGGCCCGTTTCTGCTGACGCATTTACTACTCGATATGTTGAAAGCCAGTGCCCCGGCCCGCGTGCTCAACGTCGCGTCTAAAGGCTTGATGATTTATCCGTTCCTGTCAATCGAATTTGATAACTTGAACGGGCAGCGCCGGTTTACCACGCAGCACGCTTACTATCACTCCAAGCTGGCGCAGATCATGTTTACGTTTGATCTGGCTGAACGTCTGCGAGGCACGGGCGTCACCGTCAACTGCATCCGCGTGCCGAATGTGCAGATCGACGAAGGGCGCTACGAATACCTCACTGGCTGGCGGCGTAAGGCGTATGAGATCAAACGTCGGCAGGCCATCACGCCCGTGCAGATGGCCGAAGCGTATGTGCGGCTGGCGACCGCGCCTGAATTTGAAGCGGTTAGCGGCCAATACTTTGACGAGCATGGCAAGCCGGTCAAGCCGTATCGGCCGGCCTATGATCGTGTGGTGCGCGACCGGCTGTGGACGATCAGCGCCGAGTTGACTCACTTATAATGTGGCCGTCCCATCGGGAGCCAGCTCAAGCGGCCAGGTTTGGCGTGTAACTAAAATCGGGCATCTACCCTACGTGCAGAAGCGCCCAGCGCTGGCATAGTCACTGATGCACATCCAGGTCTCAAGGGTTGGCCTGACGTGAGTGCGTGGGTCTGGCCGTATAATCCCTCCAAGCATTTCTGGAGTGTATCACCATGACCACGGCTGGCATTCTACTACTGGTGCTGTTAGGCATCGCCATCGTCTTCTTCATCACCGAATGGCTGCGGGCCGATCTCGTCGCCTTGCTGCTGCTGGTCGCCTTGGGCGTGACGGGCATTCTTACGCCGCAAGAAACGCTCTCCGGCTTCAGTCGAGCGGCCGTCATCACCATCATGGCGATCTACATCCTGACTGCGGGTTTGGCCAAGACCGGCGCGACGCACCTACTGGGCGCACGCCTGATGCGGCTGGGCGGTCAGGGTGAATTGCGGCTCAGCGTGGTGTTGATGAGCGCGGGCGCGGTCTTGTCGTTGGTGATTAACAACATCGCGGCCGCCGCAGTGCTCTTGCCCCCCTCGGTGGGCCTTCCGCGCGAAC
>JAGOBP010000333.1 GCA_017999195.1 Thermoflexales bacterium | reverse complement strand
GCTCACACGTGATTAGCATGAGCATCATCAGGCTTCTGGAGCGAATTCCACGGTCATCGAATGATCTCGAATAAACGAATGTACCCCGCGTCGGTCTTCGTTGATTCGAGGCCATTCGTTGACGCCAAGCACCATCGAATGAATTCGACGGCTGATAATGGGAAGTCCGCTGAAGTGGACTGAGGCGGCATGTAACGAAGTGCGCTCCAAAGACTTCATGGGCGAAGAGCAAAGGCGGATAATGAGTCTCATCCGTCCAAGGCTTTACCTTGGCCCGCAATATAGTCTACCCACCCTTGCGCGTCGATTTCTTCCCTGGTTGCCCACCCAGACTGTGCTCCACCAAAAGAACAATTCAGGCCGGGAATTATAAAACTGGGCGGCGATGCATGCACTGCTTCACTCAAATCCATGTTCTTTGGATTTAGCCAAATCAACTCACATTCGTCGCACATCAACACAATGGTGGTGTTGTCTGAACATCGACGGAAACCCCTTGAGCCGGTTTTGCATAGAGGACACGGAGATTCGATGTAAAACATGGCTTCTGTGCTCCTAAGTTCCCAGCCTGCATTCATACAGGCTAATGCCATCGTACGAATTGGTCGCTTGGTAGGGGCGAGGCATTCGCTATCGAATTCACGTTGACAGATATCCGAGCCACGTCCGGCAACCCGATCAGCGTGATACTATTTGCGAATGCCTCGCCCCCTACGATTGCGCGCCTGATTTACCCAACGCAATTGCCATCAAGCGCGAGCGCTGTTATAAGCCCAATTGCGCCACGAAAGAACTGAAGCTGGCCGCCGCCACTGACCACACGACGCTGTTGCCGACCCAAGTTGAAGCCATCACCCGCGGATCGTCGCGCGAGGTTCGATAGTCCAGATGAATCGTTTCTTCATCCGAATTGATCGCGATCAAGACGGCCTGATCAATATCCAGCACGGCGACATCCTCGATGGGCGCTTGCGCCTGTTTGGATGAAGCCAGTGCATAGGTGACCGCATGGCCTTGCGCGAAGATCGTAAAGGCACCGCTCGTTTCGCGGATCATGGCATCGATGCCGAGAAACCGCAGATGCTTCATCTGTCGAATCCCCGTGAGTTGCTTAAGCAGCGTCTGATCCGCCGGCATTCGCCATCGACGTTGAACGATGAGGTCTTCCAGAAGTTGCGGAAGTGGCAATCCGTTAATGTCCATTTTCGCTCCCAGCCCGCGTCCGCGCGGGCCAACACCATTGAATGCTTCGCCCTTACGATTAATCCAGCTTACCCAACGCTGCTGCCATCTGCTCCAGCGCCAGCCCCAGATTCTCCATCGAATTGGCAAACGAGAAGCGCAAGTAACCCTCGCCGCCCGCGCCGAAGGCTGTGCCCGGCAACGCGGCCACTCCCGCCTCCGACAGCAAATAATCGGCCAGCCAATCCGATGAGCGTCCTAAGGCCGACACATTGGGGAAGGCATAAAACGCGCCTTGCGGCAAACGGCACTTGATGCCGGGAATCGCACTGAGACCCGCCACGAAGAAATCGCGGCGGCGCTTGTATTCGGCCACCATCGTATCGACCTGATCTTGCGGCCCCAGTACCGCCTCGATGCCCGCGTATTGCGTGAAGGTCGCCGTGCAACCGATCGAGTGCGTAAGCAACAATTCGACGCGTTCGGCCAACGCCTCCGGCATGATGCCAAAGCCCAAGCGCCAGCCCGTCATCGCATACGTCTTGGAGAAGCCGTCGCAAATGATGGTGCGTTCGGCCATGCCCGGCAGTGACGCGATGCTGATCACGGGCGCATCGAAGGCGAGGCGCGCATAGATTTCATCGGCCAAGACCCAGATGTCGCGTTGACGCGCCGCCTCGGCGATGTGCTCCAGCACTTCACGCGACAGCACGCCGCCCGTGGGATTGCTGGGCGAATTCAGCACGATCAGGCGCGTGCGCGGACTGAGGGCGGCATCAAACCGATCGAGGTTGAAGGCAAAATCGTTTTCTTCATCCAACGGCACGGGCACGGCCACGCCGCCCGCGACGCCGATCATCGCTTCATAAGTGGGAAAACCCGGATCAGGATAAATCACCTCATCGCCGGGATGGACAAGCGCGAGCGTGGGGAAAAACAAGGTGGGTTTAGCCCCCGGCCCGATGACCACCTGCGACGACTTAAATTCGAGGCCGCGCCGTTGACCCGCATCTTCCGCGATGACTTTGCGCAACGCAGGCACGCCCGCCGGTTGACTGTAGCGCGTGTGACCCGCCTCGATCGCGCCAATGCCTGCGCGGGTGACGTGCGCGGCGGGCGGTACATCGGGCTGGCCCACTTCCAGGTGAATGATCTTGCGGCCTTGCGCTTCCAACGCTTGCGCGCGCGCCAGCATGTGATACGCGCCTTCGGCTTGCAAGTGGTTGACACGATCTGCAAAGGACATGATTTGGCTCCTTGTGAAAATAAACTTCTACCGCCAAGGCGCGGAGTCGCGAAGAAAAACTTGGCGTCTTAGCGTCTTGGCGGTTAGCATTTTTCATACCACTGCGGGTGCGACGTCAGGCGCATGAACAACTCCTCGTGAAAAGTTACTTAGCGATCAGGCTCAGGATGTAGACAATGAACGGCGCGATGAACAGCGCCGGGAGAAAGTTGCCCACGCGAATCTTCTTGATTTCCAGCATACTGCTGAGGCCGATGCCCACCAACAGCACGCCGCCGGTGGCCGTCATCTCATTCATCATGTTGGTCGTCATGATCGAGTCCAGTTGCCGGGCCAACAGGCTGATCGTGCCTTGATAGACCAGAATGGGCAGCGCCGAGAAGGCCACGCCCAACCCGAAGGTCGAGGCAAACGCGATCGAGGTGATGCCGTCCAGCGTGGACTTGATAGACAGGGTCAGATAATCGCCGCGCAGGCCGTCGCTAATCGAGCCGAGAATGCCCATCGGGCCGGTGCAATACAGCACGGACGCGATCAAGAAGCCGCGCACGAAATTGCTAGATTCCCCGCTCGATTTGCCCGACAGTTTTCGTTCAAGCCAGCCGCCCAGATTTTGCAATCGCTCTTCCAGTCGCCACCATTCGCCCAGGATGGCCCCAAAGATGAGCGAACCTAAGACCACCAGCGCATTCTCAGTCTTGAGGAACATCTGAAAGCCGACGGCCGTGGTAAACAGGCCCATGCCCGCGATGACGGTCTGTTTGAGGTTGTCCGATAAGCGTGAACCGAAGAGGATGCCCAGCGCACTGCCGATAAGAATCGCTACCACGTTGATGATCGTTCCGGTCATTTTTTTGTCCAGTTTAGGTGATGGCCCGACCGGCTCTTGCCGCCCGGACGCAGGCAGTATAGTCGCCTCCTCAACTCGCGTCAACGCACGGCCAATTGAGAGTGCGCGGCATTGTTTTTACTGTGTTGACTCATTCCGCCGCACAACCGCCGGTCGCACCGCCCGAAGATCAATCTTCGGGCGACAGCGCTGCGCCGGATGAATCCGGCTAACCCGCGTCAGCGGGTGCTGCGGCGTAGTCCGGCGACTTCATCGCCGGGTGAGCCATACCACCCGCGCCACGGAAATCGATCAGGTCTTAGCGCGACTGTGGGCCGACGGCTTGTCAGCAGTCGAACACCGACCAGCAAATATCGTTTCGCAACCGCTGATCGTCGAGGACAAGGTCGCGAATCACCTCTGGCAGTTGCTCGCGCTGCCACTGACACTCAAGCCGGCCGGCAATCTCTTCCTCGCCATCCGATGCGGCCGCCCGCACGGCCTTAATCGCATAGGCGGCCGCGCCGAGTTCGTGGGCGGCGACATGAGCGACCGCTGCGGCCTGCCCGGCCGCATACGCCGCATGCCGCGCGGCTCCAGACAGATCGCGGGCAGCGGCCTGCGCATAACCGGCGGCCATGCGGGCTTGAGACATCGCGACCTCGCCGCGCACCCACGCCCGGGCTAGCGCGATAGCCTGGCGGGGCCGCAGATCATCGGGCCGCATCGCCTCGAACAGATGCAGCACGTGCTCCGCGCACTTAGCGGCCCACTCAGCGAGAAGCCGATGGTCGGAGTCTTGCAGCGTGCCACCACGACGAACCGTGATAAATCTGGGATCGCGATCTTTGGGAAGGATCATAACTTTGCCCCCTGTCGCTCTGTCTGCCCAACGCATTCGGGGTTGAGGTGGCGGCCGAGCGCCAATGGATATACGCGAAAATCTGCCAGGTCTTGGGTGCACTTGTTCTGACGCCGAGTATAGCCTCGCGCTCGCCCCGCGTCAACGCACCGGCCAATCGAGCGCCGCAACAAAAAGACCTGACAGGTTTTGAAAACCGGTCAGGTCTTTACGCGGCTGCACGCCATGTTGGGTGCGGGCTTGTAGCACAACTGTTGCCTTGTTTGTTTGAAACGTACGACCAAGCTGACAACAAAACCGTATTTGCTTTTGCCGTCTGCGGATGCACACCTAAAGTGTTGGAGGTTGTTCCGTTACTGAAGACGCATCTAAATTGCCGAGTTGCTGAAGATTCGTAATGAACTGCCTAAGGCAAGTCTGGTCAGTGACAAATTGGTCGCATAACTTGCAGGTATCTTCGGCAAATTCTACATCCACGGTAAAATGCCCCAAGCCATCCCCCGCCAATTTGCACGTTAGGAGAGGGCCTGGAACGCGATAGGTGCCGAGTCCCCAGATAGAGAAAACAGTCGCGTGCTTGAAATCGCGCAACAGCTCAGCGAGCGGCTGGGCGGCTATTTCTTGAGGACTCAAACCGGCTTGACCATATATCTGGTATTTCAGCCCGGATACTTGCACTTCGGCGGGCACGTAATGAGTGGCAACTAGCGTGCCAGAGAGACGCTTGATTATGATGCGCGGAACCGCATGGGTATCGACAAGCACTGCTTGAGTATTCATGTAAAGAGTCCACACCCCGGCTGTACAGAAACGCACCCAACACGGATTTAACCCGCGTTTTTCCCGGCCTATCTACCTATGGGCCGCATCTTTTCTCAATATCATCCGCCCCAAGTATAGCCCCGCGCCTGCACTGCGTCAACGCGCACTCAACCGGAGCGTGCATTTCAGTTTGGGGGCAAGCTCAGGCATAATTACACCATCTGACTGGGAGGTGAGCCATGTCCCCTACACGCGCAGAAATCCGAGCGAAACTGTTGGCCGAAGCCGAACGGTCGATCGAG
>JAGOBP010000332.1 GCA_017999195.1 Thermoflexales bacterium | reverse complement strand
GTCGAACGTGAGGCGGCCGTCGAGGCTGAGCGGCCGACCATCGCCGGTGTGTACTTCAATCGCCTGACCGACGGCATGGCGCTGGACGCCGATCCGACGGTGCAATATGCGCTGGGGAATACGCGCGATCCGCAGACGTGGTGGCCGCAGATTACGCAAGAGGATTATCAGGGTGTGGATTCGCCGTGGAATTTGTATCGCAATCCCGGCTTGCCCCCCGGCCCGATTGATAATCCGGCGTTAGCGTCAATCAAAGGCGCAATCTATCCTGACAAGCACGACTACTATTACTTCCGTGCTTCGTGTTCGCAGGATGGCACGCACATGTTTGCGCGGACGCTGGACGAGCAGATCGCCAACGAATGCAAATAAGCGCTCAGATCAGGTAAAATTCGGTTACGACAAGGAGGCCAAAATGTCTGTTGCATCCACCGTGCTAACCGAAATCACCGAGGCCGCCGCGGCATTGCCAGTTACGCGCCAGACCGAAGTGCTTGATTTTGTGTTGTTCCTCAAGCAGCGTGAACTGGAAGCGAGTTGGGACGCTATTTCCGATCAAGAAGCCGCTGGGTATCAAGCCGAATTTGCGGCTGAAGATCGATTGCTGGCTGAACGGGCAACCGCCCACTAAGGAACGTCGAGAAAATAACTCGCCTATTCGATCGCCAGCAAATCTCAGTTTGATCGAGGAGGTAGGCGTCCCCAGACGCCGGTTTGCGTGCGATCCGCACGTGGGCGTGCTGACTCCTCTCTTCCGAACCACAGTGGATTCCCGCCAGAAACACGCGGGAATGACGCAGGCATGAAGTTTATATGATGCAGGGCACAACCAGAGCGAGAGACAGAGAGACATTGGGACGGAGAGAACCATTTCTCTCCGTCTTGCTATCTCTCTGTCTCTCCCTCATTCTCTCGGCCTGCGCCTCGACTCAACCCGTGATCAAGATCGGATTGGTCGCGCCATTCGAGGGACGCTTTCGCGCCATTGGCTATGAGGCCATTTACGCGGCGCGGCTGGCGATTCGCGAGGTCAATGCGCGGGGCGGCGTGAACGGCTATCGCGTCGAGTTGGTGGCCTTAGATGATCGCGGCGAGGCCGACCGCGCCAACGCGGCCGCCCGACAGTTGATCATCGATCCGCAGGTCGTGGCGGTGATCGGGCACTATCGCCCCACCACGACGGCTGCGGCGTTGAATGACTATTGTGCGGATAATCTGCCGGTCGTGGCGATTGAGTCGAGCAGCGCCCCCGTGGGGTGTCAGGGCGGGGCCTTCTTCATCGGTCGCGCCGAGGCCGATCGGTGGTTTGAGGATCGACTCACGTTTGTCAGCAACGTGCCTGATCCAAAATCTTTGCCGCAAGCGGCAGACTTTGTGACAAAGTACAAGGCCATCCCCATCGATGGAACGCGCGCCGGGCCGATCGCGCTGCAAACGTATGACGCGCTGAACCTGATCTTTGAGGCACTCCAGCGGGCGGAGAAGATCAATCGGGGCGGGGTGGCGGCCGCCTTAGCCGCCAGTCAATTTACGGGCTTAGGCAACAAATATGCCTTCGATCAAGCCGGTAATTTGATCGAAGGCCGTGCGTATGTCTATGAGTATGATGCGGCCGGGCAGCCGCAGTTGATGACGCCCTAGCCGTCCTTCGACTCCACTTCGTTCCGCTCAGGAGGCGTCCGATGTTTCTTTCCGCGTCAACCACGTATACGCCGCTACCGTGCCGATGAGAAACAAGACGCCCGCGATGACAAACACGTTCATGGTAAATTCTCCCGTAAGTCCAAGACTCTAAATTCTTCGTCGTAGTACTGCCCATCCAGGCACAGGGCGCGGGCCTCGCGCCCGTACACCACAAAGCCCAGCGATTCATACAAATTGCGCGCCGCCGTCTGCGTGGTCATGACACCCAACAGCAGATTCTCTACGCCCTGAATTTCACGCACGCGGCGGATGGCGTCGCACAGCAGGCTGCGCCCCAGACCTTGTCCGCGCGCTTCCGGTGCAACGTACATGCTGATGATGCTGCCTTTGTGTCGCAACTTGAGGCGCGACTCGCGATAGAAGCCCACCAGCCCCACCAACTGGCGCTCTTGAAACGCGCCCAGCATAAAACTTTCCGCCGGATCGCTGCGAAAGCGCGCGGCGATCTTGTCCAGCGTTTGATGGCTGAACTCTTCGGTCGAACTGGTAAAGGCCACGGGGTCTTCACGCAAGGCACGCAGCCGCAGGTCGCGAAAGATGGCTGCATCGGCGGGCGTTAACAGGCGAAGTTCAGGCATGCCAATCTTTTAAGCAGAATCACATTGCTCTCACGCTAAGCGGCAAAGCCGCAAAGTTTTGGATTTCTTTGCCCCTTGGCGTGAGAGTCTTAGCTCACGACCCCATAAAACAAGGGCAACGGCGGAACCGGCTCGGCGCTGAACTGGATGGCACCGCGCAGACGCGCTTCAGTGGCGATGGCTTGGGCCTGATCGTTGGCGTGGATGGTGAACAGCGGCTGCCCGCGCTCGATCGACTGGCCGACCTTGACGTGCAAAATGATGCCCACCGCATGGTCGATGGCGTCATCTTTTTGCGCGCGGCCCGCGCCCAGATCGACGGACGTCAGGCCCACTTCGAGCGCGTTGATCGATCGGATGTTGGCGGTTTGATCGCTAGTGACTTCTCGTATGAGACTGGCCTGCGGTAAACGCGCGGGATTTTCGATCAAAGATCGATCTCCGCCCTGAGCCACAATCCATTCCACAAATTTGTCCCAGGCCCGACCGCTCTTCAACAGTTCTTCGGCCAGTTGTCGACCGGCCTCCACGCTGGGCGCGCGTTCGCCCAGATACAGCATGTGCGAGGCGATGACCAGGCTGTGTTCGGTCAGATCGGCGGGGCCGTGGCCGTGCAGCGTGTCGATGGCCTCTTTCACTTCCAGCGCATTGCCGATGGCATAACCGAGCGGCTGATCCATATCGCCGATGAGGGCGGTGACTTTGCGCTTCAACTCATGCCCGATGCCCACCATCGTTTCGGCGAGCCGCCGGGCATCATCGGGCGTTTTCATAAACGCGCCGGAACCGCACTTCACATCCAGCACGATCGCATCCGCACCCGCCGCGATTTTCTTGCTCATGATGCTCGACGCGATGAGCGGCAGGCTGGGCACAGTGCCGGTGACATCGCGCAGGGCGTAGAGTTTGCCATCGGCGGGGGCCAGGTCGTGCGATTGGCCGACCAAGACGATGTTGTGTGTTTTGAGTTGCGCGCGAAATTCATCTTCGCTCAAATTGACGCGGAAACCGGCGATCGATTCCAATTTGTCGATCGTGCCGCCGCTGAACGACAGGCCGCGCCCCGACATCTTGCCGACGTGCAAACCAGAGGCCGCCACCAGGGGCGCAACGATGAGGCTGACTTTGTCGCCCACGCCGCCGCTGGAATGTTTATCGACGACGATGGGCGCGATGTCGTGCAGGTCCAGCATTTCGCCGGAGTGGGCCATCGCCAGTGTGAGGTCGGCGGTTTCGCGGCGCGTCATGCCGCGAAAGAACACGGCCATGCACCAGGCCGCCGCCTGATAATCGGGGATGTCGCCGCGGGTATAGCCTTCTACAAAAAAGCGAATTTCCTCGGAAGTCAATTCGAGGCCATCACGCTTTCTTTCGATCATTTCGGGAATACGCATAATCCGTCCTTGTCTAGGGGCGAGTGCCAGCCTCGCCCCCTACCGATCTTACGGGTGCAGCGGCCGCCCGCCCTTGGGCATGCGGCGCAGAGCCTGGGCCGTGGTGGTCAACGGCTTGATCGTGTTGGGTTTGGGCGCATTGAGATACGTGTCCATGGCGATGCGGCCCGCGTCGACCAATTTGGCTGTTTGCGTGAAGTCAAACAGCGACAGGTCCGGGAAGGCGGTGATGTTGACATGATGCAGCGTCGCACCGGCTTTGATCACGTCGCGCAGATCGTCCAGCAACTGCTCGCGCAGTGAGGTCGTCAGTGTCTGCATCGCAATCGGCAGCACGCCGCGCACGGCTTCGCTCTTGGCGGTGGGCGGCTCCAGATCGATCACGTACAGTTCGGTCGCGCCGCGCTGCAAGGCCACTTCGATGGGCACGACCGCCGTCACGCCGCCGTCGCTGAGTTGGAAGCCGTCGTACTCGACGGGCGGCAGCACGATCGGGAATGAGGCGCTCGCCAGGACCGGCTCCAACAACGGCGTGTCGGCCTCATCGCCGAAGATAATCGTCGTGGCCGAGATAATATCGGCGGTTACGGCATAGAAGGGAATTTGCAGGTCGCCAAACTTGGTTGCGCCGGGCGGCAGCGAGCGCTGCACCGTGTTGCGCAGGGCCGCGCCGTCGATGAGGCTGTCTTTGCCTGTGATCGCGCGCCACGCCATAGACAAGTTGTTCCCGCCGGGGAAGGCGTCGTTCACGGTGGCCTTGATCCAGATGTCGGCCAATTCTTGCATGCCCGCCGTCGTGGGCCGGGCGGCATAATACACGCCGTTCAACGCGCCCGCCGACGTGCCCACGATCAGATCGGCCTTGATGTTGTGGGCCACCAACGACTGGAGTGCGCCAATTTCCAGCGGCCCGCGATTTGCGCCGCCGCTTAACACAAATGCAATTTTGCCCATGTTCGCCTCCGTGGAAGTTGAACTGTTGCACGTCCATCATAAATCCAAAATGATAAAAGACAAGTGACTACCTTGACAATGTTAGATTGTCGTCCCGGCGAATGAATTCGCGGCAACAACAACACGAAGCCGACCTGCGTCGGCTAGTCGGCGTAGGCCGACTTCGTGTATTCGTAGGTGCAGTTTTAACTGCCGGGTGGAATCTAACGTTATCGAGCTACGCCCAGCCCCGGCGCTTTAACCAGTACCACATGCTCAGAGGCAGGCCGATCATCAGTGTCAGGGCGATCAGCAGCAGGCCCAGACCGTTGAACGGCGCGGGCACTTCATAGGTCGCGCCGAAGAAATTCATGCCAAAGAAGCCGGTCAAAAACGTCAACGGCAGGCCCAGCACCGTCACAATGGTCAGCACCTTCATCACTTCGTTCAAGCGGTGTGACACCACCGACAGATACATATCCAGCGAACCGCTGACCAGGTCGCGCAGCGACTCGTTGATGTCGAACAGCCGCACCAACTGATCGTAGGCGCCGCGAAAATACACGCGCTCTTTGTCCTCGATCG
>JAGOBP010000331.1 GCA_017999195.1 Thermoflexales bacterium | reverse complement strand
CGTTGAAGCGGAAGAGCAGGGCGGCAAAGGACAACAACGTGATGGTGTTCTGCACAAAATAGAAGCCGTTGTTCATGATCTGCAAGGCGCGCCAGTCGGCTTCGCGGCGGGCGTTTTGCAGCTTGTCATAGAACTCCGCATTCTCGAAGTGCGACAGATCGAGCGACAGGGCTTTGCGGATCAAGCGGGTGTTGAGCGAGAAGTTGAGCCGCGCGTGCAGAATGTGCTCGGTCAACGAGCGCGCCTGACTGATGGCCGCTTGCGCCAAAATCAAGGCAAATTCGATCGCCAGATAGGGCAGCACCACGGACAGTCCGGCCTGCGCGTCGCCGTGCGTGTTGATCGACGTCACCACCGAGTCGATGATGAGTTTGCCCACCCACGCTTGCGTGGCCGGGATCAACGCGCCGCCCAGGGTCAACCCCGCCATGGTCAGCGTGGCGATGCGATGCGCCTCCCACACCAAGCGAAAGGCCGCCGGGATGTTCGCGGCGGCCTGTTTAAGACTTTGCCGATCGGGTCGTTTGGAATCGTTGGCCAATGAATTACCTCTGAAGAAGAATGTCCCTTCAATTATGCCCGATGATGGGGGCGTTGTCGAACGGCGACAGCGAGTGCGCGGCATTGTTTTGCGGCGGCTACAGGCCAGCGATTGAAATCGCGCCTACAATTACACAAAGCCGACCTCCGTCGGCTGGATTCGAGTCGGCGCAGGCCGACTTTGTGTGGTGCTTGCCGCGTACTCCCGCAGGGCCTGAAGGTAGTGGCATCAACGCCACACACTCCGCCGCGGAATGCCCCCTTCTCCCTTGGGAGAAGGGGTGGGGATGAGGGTGTAAGTTCATCGTCACTATCCGCACAGCGGAACTCTCGAAAGGTTGTATCTTGCTTGCGGAACGTCGCCGCTTGCTCGCCTGACAAAGCGATGATATAAAGGGCTTGCATACAGGCCAGCGTTGCCACTATGCGGATATACGGAATAGGCGTTCAACCGTCATGCCCGAATGCCTTTATCGGGCATCCAGGCTGCCGATGAGTAATGAATGGCACGTGAGTAAAATGACCACACCTTCACCCGACCACCAACCCGATGTGATTGTAGACGGTTTTCGTGCGGCATGGCAAGCCAAAGCCGTGTTACCCCCCAGGCCAATTGCCACGCCGAAGTATCGTCGGCAGGTTGGCGTGTTTCTGGGGATCGTGCTCGCCAGTGTGTTTGGCTTTGTCTCGCAAGTGCTCAACTCGCTGGCGCTGCCCAACGTGCCGTTCATTCAACCGCCGCTGGGCTTGATCGGCAATCTGGTGATCTTTGAGTTCAGCGGGTTTGCAATCGGTCTGGCGTGCGCCATGCCCAACCGCTCTTCCGACGGTGTCATGCGCGGCAGTGTCGCGTCAGTATTGGCGGTCGGCGTGCAAGGGCTGGTCGCCAATACCGGGCTGTTGGGCAATCCGATATTGACCTTCCCGATTGTGCTGGGGCTGGGCCTGGTGTTTATTACCGCGATTCCAGCCATGATGTTGCTGCGCCTGGCCATCGACAACCAGACCGAGGCACTGGATAAGCCCGCCTGGAGTTGGACACGGATTCGTGTGCCGTTGGGCATTCTGGCGCTGATCATCATGGCCGGCTCCTTTTCAATTTTTCCCGATCACGTCCGAATGGGCTTTAGCGATCTGCACGCGCTGATTCAAACCGGCTTATCTGCAAAAAGTTCCGCCGATCTGCCGCCCGCTCTAAGCACCCAGAATGACGTTCACGGCTTTCTGAATTTCGCCTCCGCCGACTATACACTAAGGCAGAGTTCGGATTCTGATCTATGGATCGACCTCGGCCTGGAAGATACGCACGGCAATGCCGTCATCGTGGCTATCTTCAAGCGCGGCGGCATTCTGGCGTGCGTCTACACTTTCAAGGGTAATCGCTTGCGCTGCAAGAGTTACGTCACCGCTAAGTTTTTTCAGCGCACTGGTTGATGGATGCGACCGACATGAATCAGAGCCGCCCGCGAAGTTCCCCCTCGCGGGCGGTTCTCATTTCCGGTTGCGCCTCACCCCTGACCCCTCTCCTGACGACGGCCCTGAATCGCTGTGATAACCGAAACCAAACCCGTCGTCAGGAGAGGGGCACACGACATCGATCAGCCTTATCCCCGGCGGGGGTGAGGCCCTACGACCCCGTCCCCGAATACCGATTCACCCCGCGCGTCCACACCCCATACGCCAGCGCGAAAAATGCCACGCCCACCAGCGGCGACGCATATGCCAGCGGTGACACCGCCTCTGGCCGCAAAAACAACTGCGACGGATAAAACGCCACAAAGCCAATCGGCAGCAGGTACGTAAAAATAAAGCGAAACAGCCCGTCGAAGATCGACATCGGATACTGTCCGTACTCGCGAATCTTAAACGCAAAACTCAGCACCGGATACGAATTCTGCATCCAGAACGCCAGCGACGACGCAATCACCAACATCGAGATGACCACCAGCGCCGAGCCTAGCCATGCCGCCAGAAACAGCAGCAACTTCGGCGCATCCCACACCAGGTGCAGCCGGTTCGACGCCACAATCAGCGTCACGATGCCTAGCGCCAACTGGCTCAAGCCCTTCACGTCGAACATCTCCGAGATGTAATAAAACATCATATTCAACGGCTTGAAGTAATACTTGATAAACCCGCCGTCCATCACATGCCAGCGCAGTTGCCAGATATGATCGAACAAAATTTGCAGCGGCACAATCGCCAGCAGATAAAACGCGTAGATAAACAGCAGTTCATCAAAACTCCAGCCCGCCAGATCAGGAATCGACGCGAACAGCACCCAGAACACAAAGATCGTCGTGATGCTGGTCAGCAACATCCCGATCGAACTGATGATGAAATCGGCCCGGTATTGCAGCCGCGCCTTGATATACTGCGCCTCGATCAACACGTAAATGCGCGCATAGCGCTTCAGCGTCCGCATCGCTCAGCCTCCCGCCACCGTCAGCACCCGCACCGCACGCCTGAAAAACAGACGGCTCAGCCCCCACAAAACGATCAGCCACACGACCTGCACTAGCAACTGTCCCGCCAACTCGCCCACCGGCCGATCGGGCTGCGTGATCATCGTCAGCGGCACGTTATAGATCGTCTGAAACGGCAGCACCTTCAAAATCGCCTGCACGCCCTCCGGGAAAAACTGAATCGGGATTAGCGCGCCCGACAGCAGCGTCACGATGATCTCCTTGGTCATGCTGATGCCCCACAACGACGAGGTATAAAACGAAGTCAGCCCCACCACGAAGTCGATCAAGAAACTGATCACAAACGCGCTGATCACGGCGGGCACAAAGAACAGCCACCCCACCCCGATTGGTACACTGCGCCCGACGACCAACCCCACCACGATCAACGCGGGCGCCGTAATCAGCACGACGCTGCTCAACGCGCTGCCCGCCGCGTGGCTCAACATCTGCATCTGAAAATCAATCGGCTTGAACAGGTCCACGGTGATCGACCCGTCCAAAATGCGATGCGAGATGATCCAATCGCTGTACGTCTTGAACAAGATGAAGATGGAACTGCCCAACGCCAGATAGATAAACGTCTGCTCAAACGTCAGCCCGCGAATGATCGTCGCGCCCCGATAGATGCTGGACCACAAGTAGTACACCAGCGCGATATACAGCAGATTGCTCAGCACCGTAAAGATAAAACTGGCGCGATACATCGCCGTGATCATGAACTCGCCCTTGATGATGGCCCAATATGCCTTCATTTCAAGGCTCCCTCGTAAATGCGCTGCACCACATTCTCCACGGACATCTCCACTACTCGAATGTCCTTCACGGCGAACTCGGCCATCAAACAACTCAGCACCTCCAACAGCAGCACCTCGTCCTGATTGATCGTCACATCCGTCCAGCCCGGCTCGGTGTGCTCAATCTTGAGCGTGACTTGCGGGCCAAAGCGCGCCGCCAACTTTGCGCGCAGCGCCTCTGGCGTCTCGTCGTTGAAGTCGAAGATCTGCACCTTCAACGTGCGGTACGCGCCGAACAATTCGGTCACTTCGCGCAGGCTGCCGTCATAGATGATCTTGCCCTTGTCAATGATGATGATGCGCTGGCACAACGCTTCCACATCATGCAGATCGTGCGTCGTCAAAATGATCGTCGTGTGCTGCTCTTCGTTGAGCTGCTTGATCACCGCGCGAATCTTGCTCTTGATCGCCACATCCAGCCCGATCGTCGGCTCGTCCAGAAACACCACCTTGGGGCTGTGCAAGAACGACGCCGCGATGTCGCACAACATGCGCTGCCCCAGCGACAACGTTCGCACTTGCTTGTCGTACAGCGCCTCGACGTTGGCGATCTCGTTGAACAGGCCCAATTGATGCCGGTACGATTTGTCGTCGATGCCGTAAATCTCCTTCAAAATCTTAAACGATTCGATCACGGGCAAGTCCCACCACAACTGCGTGCGCTGCCCAAAGACCACGCCCATCGTTTGCGCGTTCTTCTGCCGGTTCAGGTAGGGCACATTACCCGCCACCAGCAAGTTACCGCTCGTTGGCTGCAAGATGCCCGTCATCATCTTGATTGTCGTGGACTTGCCCGCGCCGTTCGGCCCGATGTAACCCACAATCTCCCCCGGCTCGATGTCGGTCGAGATGTCGTCGACGGCCTTCACCAGCCGGTAATTCGTGGAGAACAGATCGCGCAGCGCGCCGCCCAACCCCTCGCGCCGGTTCAAAACTTTGAAGTGCTTGCTCAAATGCTCGATGTGAATGAGGCTCATGATTCGCTTTCCAGAAAGAAGTATGGCAATTTTTTGCCCCGCGAGTATACCATCGTCGCGGCGGCGTCCGCCGAACGGTCTTCATGCAACTTCCATTGAGATTCGGTGCGGCAGCTGACAGACAATCCAACCGAGGGGGCGGCGAAGGACAATCGGGTGAGGTTGGCCGTAAAACCGTCTTGACTCGTTATGCGGCCGTTAAAGCCAGTTGACTGCGCATGATCCGCTGTTCCCACATCGCCGCGCCTTGAGACTGGGCGACGGCTAGCGCTTGCTGAAAACACGCTTGGGCTTGCGCGTGATCGCCGCGCGCGCGCCACAACTCGCCTTGCACGCGGCGCACTTCAGCCTCATACATGTGCAAGCCGTACTGCTCGATCTGGGCCACTAGGTCAGCGGCGGTCTGCAAGCCAACGTC
>JAGOBP010000330.1 GCA_017999195.1 Thermoflexales bacterium | reverse complement strand
AGCTTGGGCTAGGGGGCAGGGGCTGTCGTTAGATGAAGCCGTTGAAATTATGCGCAGCTTGCAATGATGAAAAATATCGATCCACGAAGTACACCAAGGTCACGAAGAAAAACAACTCTTTCGACTTGAACAGGATTGTCGCACTGTAGGGCGCGTTTCCATACGCGCCGCTAGCGGCGGCTAAGAAAGCCGCCCTACAATTTCCCGCTAAACCCGCAAGAACCGAAGAAACTTAGTGTTCCTTCGTGGATCAAATTTCGTCTCCGGTACGCTCTATTTCCTGACCGGGATCGTAAAGTAAAACACCGCGCCCTTGCCCGGTTTACTCTCTGCCCAAATCTTTCCGCCATGCGCTTCGACAACGTGCCGCGCGATGGCGAGTCCCAAACCGGTGCCGCTTTTGCCGCGGGCCTGATCGACCTTGTAGAAGCGCTCGAAGATGCGCGGCAAATCCTCAGGCGGGATGCCCGCGCCGGTATCGCGCACACTCACCGTGATCTTCTCCGCCGTGGCTTCCGCGCTGATGGTGATCTGCCCATTTTTAGGCGTAAACTTGATGGCGTTGTGAATGAGATTGCCCAGCACGCGCCCGATCAACTTGCGATCGAGCTGGGCAGACAGGCCGATCGGGGCGGTGTTGCTGAGCGCGATCTGTTTTTGCTGGGCTTGCGGTTCGAAGTGATAAAGTTGTTCGTCGATCACTTCGCGCAGTTCGGCCCGCGCCATTTTCATCGGCATCTGGCCCGCTTCAATCATCGACAGATCCAGCAATTCCTGTGCTAACTGCGTCAACGCTTCCACTTCGCCGATGACTTGATTGAGCATGCGGACTGAGACTTCAGGGTCATCTTTTGCGCCGGCCAACAGCGTTTCGATGAGCAAACGAATTGAAGCTAAGGGCGTGCGTAATTCATGCGAGACGTTGGCGACGAAGTCGCGGCGCACGCGTTCCAGACGGTGCAACTCGGTTTGGTCTTCCAACACGATCACTGCGCCGCCGTTTTCAATGGGCACGACACGCACGAAGTAGGGGCGGATATTCCACGTGACGGGCTGCTCCGTAATTTGATGGTGATTGAGCGCCGCCTGCACCACTGCATCGATCTCGTGCGAGCGCGTGGCTTCGATCACGGTCTGGCCGATCAGGTTCTGGCCCAACACGTCGCGCGCGCGGGCGTTGGCCAGTTGGATGGTGCCGACTGTGTCGATCACGAGCAGGGGATGCGGCGGGCCGTTGGTCAACGCGGTGGCGCGCGCCTCAACGTGGTGCAGCTGATCCGTGAGATCACTCGCTTGCGCGGCGTAGTCGTCCAGCTGATCCTGGATGGCGCGTCGCGCCTGGCGCATGCGCCAGACCTGTGCGCCCAAGACAATCACGGCGATGATGAGGATAACGTCTAGCAGGGTCATACTGGTTATTATAACCAGTTACGGGCACTGCACCAGACCTTGCGCCCACAGACAACCGCCGCAGGCCGGGAAGGTATTGCCCACACAGTCTTCTTCGTTGCCGTCCAGCAGTTCGCAGCCGCCGCAGAAGGTACAGGGCGCAAACGCAAAGCCTTGCACATGCTGGCGATACTGCACATAGGCTTGATCGTTCCACAAGTCCAATAATTCGCGCTTGTTCACATTGCCGATGTGATGCGCGCGCGACATGCGCCAGTGGCCTTTGATGAGGTGCGTATGCGTGTGCATCAAGGGCAGGCACGGGCTGACCGCGCCGTTCCACGCCACCGTCATCGAACCGCTCTCAATGAAGTTACACACATCGTTGGACCCCGCAAAACTGCTGCCCGCGAAGTTGACGTTGTAGCCGCTGCGAAACGCTTCAACCAGCGCGTCTTTTGTTTCGTCGGTGAAGGGCATCTTGGGCAGGGACAGACGCGGCGTGTAGGCCGAGGTCATGAAACTGATGTCATTGCTCGCGCTTTCATATAGCATCTCGCCTTTGAGTTCGTCGTCGATGGCGAGCACATTGCTGACTTTGAAGTGCATCGCGCCCAGGCGACGCGCCATGCGCAGCACCTCTGGCAGATCGTTGATGTTGCGCTTCATCGCCACGAAGGCCACGCCGATCTCCGGTTTGGGGAAGTGACCGCCGCCGCGCAAACGCCGAAAAATCTTGAGATTATCGAGGATTTTGGGCAGTTCCGCGCCCAGCCGCACATCGCCGAAGTGTTCGGGCGTGGCTCCATCGATCGAGACCCACAACAAATCCAGCCCCGCGTCGATCAACTGGCGCGATTTCTTTTCATCGAGCAGCGTGCCATTCGTAATCATCTCGACGCGGCAGCCCAACGCTTTGGCTTGCGCGATCCACTCGGGCAGGCGGGTGTGCAGTGTCGGTTCGCCGATGCCGCCGAAGAAGATCGTCGGTTTGGGATCAACGTCGCGCACGCCGTCGAGGATGCGTTGATAGGTGGCGTCCGTCATGCGGCCCAGCGCTTCACTCCAGTTGTTGCGATAGCACGTCACACAATCGAGGTTGCAGTGATCGGTCGGCTCCACGTAGAGGCGCGTCAACTGCGACAGCGGGCGATGTAAGCGCACGACATTGTCGGCGTGGTCCACGCGCACCTTCGCGCCCGGAATTAGTCCGTACTGCTTGGCCAGTTCGGGCGGCAAAATTAATCGGCCTTGCTCGTCTACCTCTGCCCATGTCGCCTGTTTGGTTGAAACCATGCCCTGCTCCTGTCAGCGTCTGCGAATCTACTAACCCAGTGAATAAGATTATACCCAAAGTGTGCCGCCGCGTATGATGTGGATCATTCGGCGTTTGATGCTTCTTTTGTTTCGTGTTACCCTTGTGGCGCAAGATGCCATCTGGCGCTACGTCCAACTTCCAACATCCAATCTCTAACATCCAACTATGGGTACACTCAATCCAAACTTACTTTCCAAACACACGTCCCTGATTCTCAACGAGTCCGCCAAGATCATGACCACCGTCGGCAAGCGCGTGCTGATGCCGGAAATCGTGCTGATCGGCTTGATCCGCACGCCGGATACTTCGGCGCGGCGCATGCTCGATAAGATTGCGCAAGAACGCGGCTTCAAATTGAGCGATGTCGATCAGGCCGCGCTTAATCAGATCAAGATGCGTGAGGCGCGGCCCGCCGATTTTATTTTTACGCTCGATACCGGCGCGTCAATTCAACTCTCCGATGAATTGCTCAAGGCCATCGATGATGCGTTGACCATCGCGCAGGCCAACGATGAGGTGTGGATCGGCACGGAGCATTTGCTCTCCGCGTTTGCGACGGCGGGCATCAGTACGGCGGGCTTGTTGCAAACGCGCGGCATCACGCCGCAAGCGCTGACACCATACTTGAAAGATCGATCGATTGCCAAGCGCATGACCACGCGCGATTGGGCCGCCGACGCCCGATCGGGTGTGCTGACGCCGATGTTTTTTCGGGAAACGTTGTTGCGAGAAATGATCAGCGTTCTATCGCAATCAGGTAATCGCCATGTGCTGCTCGTCGGCAATGCGGGCAGCGGCCGCAAGTCGTTGGCGTATTCGTTGGCGCTGCTGATCGCGGAAGGCAAAGGGCCGCAGGGCGTGGCCTCGCTGATTGAGATTGCCGAATCCGCACTGCTGGATAATCCAGTGGAGGCGTTACGGGCGGGCGTGAAACAAGCGATCGGCGGCGCGTTGTTTTTGCCCAACGTCGCGCGTTTCTTTGATCGCTTTATCGCGGACAAGATCAAGAATGTGGTGCAGAAGGCGTTTTTGGACAAAGACCCGATCGTGATCGCGACGGCGACCGAGGCCGAATACAACGAGAGTCTGAAGTCGCTGACCGGCGTGTACGTCCTGCGTGTGCCCAATGCGACGAACGAGGAAACCACTGGAATTCTAGGCGTTTTGAAGCCGCAATTTGAAAATGAGTATGGCCTGTCGATTGCGTCCGGTTCGCCCAGCACCGTGGCCGTGATGGCGGGACGGTATCTATCGAGTGAGGCACTGCCCGGCGCGGCCGTGAAGTTGCTGCATCGATCGGCAGCGCTCGTGCGCATGTCCACGCAAACTGAATTGGCCTATCGACCCGAAGCCAAGCCCGATGCCACCCTCGATCCCGATGACGTGATGCTGGCCTTGAGTCAGATGACGGGCATTCCCGCGACGAAGTTGGGTCAGGATGAACGCACGAAGTACGCGCAAATGGCCGAGTTTATCAAGAGCCGCATCATCGGGCAGGATGAGGCGGTGCTGGCCGTGAGCCGCGCCGTGAAGACCGCGCGCGTGGGTCTGAAAGATCCCAAACGCCCGATCGGTTCGTTTCTCTTTCTTGGCCCGACCGGCGTGGGCAAAACCGAATTGGCCAAGGCGCTGGCTGAATTCATGTTTGGCAGCGAAGATAATTTGATCGCGCTGGATATGACGGAGTATCAACAAGAAGATTCGCTCAATCGCTTAATCGGCTCCGCGCCCGGTTACGTGGGCTTTGAAGGCGGCGGACAGTTGACCGAACGTGTGCGGCAAGAGCCGTACTCGATCGTGTTGTTCGACGAATGCGAGAAAGCTCATCCGCGCATTCTGGATGTGCTGCTGCAAATGATGGACGAAGGTCGCTTAACGGACGGGCAGGGACGCGTGGCCAAGTTCAGCGATGCCGTGATCATCCTCACCAGCAACCTCGGCGCGAAGTTCCTGGTCGATCAAGCCTTGGGCGAAGAGCAGGCGGAGGAATTAGCGATGGAGGTCGTGAAGCAGCACTTCCGCCCGGAGTTCCTTAATCGCCTGGATGAGATCATCATGTTCAATGCGCTCTCGCCGGAAGCGGTGCGCAAGATTTTGGACTTGCTGTTGAAGAAGGAATTGAAGTTGGCGGCTGAACGCGGCTTGACTTTGGACATCACCGAAGCCGCCCGCGTGTGGCTAATGAGTAAGAACGATCATCCCGAATGGGGCGCGCGGCCTTTACGCAGGATCATTCAGAAGTACGTGCGTGAACCGTTGGCCGATTATCTGCTGGATAAGAATCCGAGCGCCGGGACGAAGATCAAGATTGAGGTGGCAGGAGACGCGCTGAAGTTTGTGGATTGAGGATCGTTGAGTGCTCATGTGAAGTGATGAAGCCGACTGATGCACTTAGTCGGCTTCGAGTTTTGTTGGGGTTAGTACAAGTGGTCGCGAGTCATGAATCGATATACCGCATCACGACATTGAGTTCGGCCCGGACGTGAGCCGCGG
>JAGOBP010000329.1 GCA_017999195.1 Thermoflexales bacterium | reverse complement strand
TGGTCGGCGCGTGATCGATGCCCAGAATAAAGCCGAACATTTGGGGCGGCCCCATGAAGGCATGCGGGATGTTGGCTTCCGTCAGGACCTTATCGATGCCATCCATCAGGCGTCGGCCGCGCTGACCGATGGCCGCCAGAATGGGCTGAGTTTCCATGAGTTCAAGAGTTGCATCAGCAGCGGCGGTGCCGGGGATGTTGCCGCAGTACGTGCCGCCCACGGCGACGCGGCCGGGCTGAATGATGCTCATGATCTCATCGGTCCCGGCAATGGCCGCGAGCGGGAAGCCGTTTGCCATCGCTTTGGCATACGTGGCGAGGTCGGCCTTCACATGGAAGTATTCCTGCGCGCCGCCGTTGGCAATGCGGAAGCCGGTCTTCACTTCGTCGATGATCAGCACGATGCCGTACTCGGTGCACAGTTCGCGCATCACTTCCAGGAAGCCGGGCACGGGCATGACGCCCGCATTGTTGCCCATCATCGGCTCAACCATAATCGCGGCGATCTCGCCCCAGCGGCCTTTGACGGTGCGCCGCAGTTGATCGATGTCGTTGTAGGGCAGGGTGAAGACGTATTCGCCCACGCCATACGGAATGCCGCTGCTGGAAGCGATGCGAATGGGACTGCGCCGCGAACCCATCGAGCGGGCCTGGCCGATCGTGGTGGAGAAGAGCGCGTAATCGTACATGCCGTGATACGTGCCCTCAAACTTGATGAATTTCTCGCGATTGGTATACGCTCGGGCAATGCGCAAGGCGTGCATTGTGGCCTCGGTGCCGCTGTTGGCAAAGCGTACTTTGTCCAACTTGGTCAGGCGTTTCATGCGTTCGCCCACCACGATTTCCAGCGGATGCGTGGCCGCATACACCGTGCCTTCTTTTATAGCGTGCGTGACGCGCTCGACGACGGCCGGATAGCCGTGGCCCAGAATCACCGGCCCGAAGCCCAGGCGATAGTCGATGTAACGATTTTCATCGGCATCGTAAACGTAGCATTTCTCGGCGTGGGTAAAGACATTGGTATCTTGTTCGCCCCAGTACCGGAAGTTGGAATTGACGCCGTACGGAAAAACCTGCTTGGCGCGTTGAAACATCTCTTGGGTACGCGTGCGCGTGAGAGTCATGATGCTCCTTGGGGAGGTGTGCTAAATTGGGTTGACGGACGACGATGACCGCTAAACCACATCGACCACTGGCGAAGTGGCAGACGTGAACTTCACAACACTTGCGCGGCAAGTGCTATAAATTAAGGGCGAGACCAGAGATCGGCTGAAAACCAGATGACCCAGCAGTGGTCGAGGAAGATGAACGCGTGATCAGTCGGCAGCGAAGTATGGACAACCCAGGGGATGTACGGGCGTCCAAGTTGCGGTTTGTAAGAAGGCATCCAGCGTGACGTGGCCGACATGGCGAGATTCTAAGCGAACTCACGCCGATTGGCAAGGCGATAATTGTGAATATTGTGAAATAGTGAACTTGCGCTGGGGTAACGCCGTTGGTTGATGATGCTACAACGTGGAGAATGTCGAAGCTGCGATCAGCCGATGATGTGCCCCCCGACCGCATCACCGGCTGATCACGACTACTCGATCGAACGACTGCGCGATCACGGTTTACTTGTAACACACTTGCCGGGGGCTTGTCAATTTTGAGAACTTTTTAACGTACTTGTCAGCAAGTGGTAAGAGCGATGTAGCGCGTTTGCAACGCGGCAGGAGGCAGGATGCACGAGGCAAGAAGCAAGATGTGCTAAACTCAACAGGACGGGACTTTGATGAGGAGCAACACGCATGAGTGAAACGAAGATGAATCATAGCGGCGGCGTGGACATCAACGGCGAACGGATCGACATCGGCGGCGATGTGGTGGGTCGCGATAAGATCGTCAACGTGAGTATGGTCTTGCAGATGAAGTCGAATGAGCCGCCGCCGAATCTGGCCCAACTGCGCCGCGATTATCTGGCGCACCTCCAACGCGCCTACCATGCCCTTGATTTTAAGGGCATTCCACAGTTGGATACTTTCTCCAAAGCGCTCGCGCTTGAGGATGTGTATGTGCCTTTGGTCGCGCGCCCCGATTTGCCGTCCGGCGAAACGTGGGAGCGGCGCTTTGCAGGCCGAAAATTCGACGCGCGCGACACGCTCGAAGCCCGCGTCCTCGCGGGCAATGCCGTTACTACAAGCACATATCCTGATCGGCAGGAGCGGCTCTCCGAAGATAGTAAACAACTCCTGCGAGATTTGCTTCCCGTGCGCGTCGAGGAAGCGATGCGCGATAAGTCCCGCGTCGTCGTGATTGGTGATCCGGGTTCGGGCAAGTCCACCTTGCTCAAGCATCTGGCCTTGCGTCTCGCCGTCGAAGCGAATGCGCCGTTGCCTATCCTCGTGCCGCTGAATGCGTATGCGGATGCGCTCTCCAAGGCCGATTGTCATTTGCAGCAGTATTTGCCCGACTACTTCGCCGGGTTGACGAAAGACCTATCGGGTTTGGGGCCGCTCTTTGATGATGCCCTCGCCACCGGCTCTGCCGTGATCTTGCTGGACGGTCTCGATGAAGTGCAGCGCGATCGACCGCATCTCGCGGCCCGCGTCGAAGCCTTTGCCCAAGAAGCGATCACGCGCGGCAACAAAGTCGTCGTGACCAGCCGCATCGTCGGCTACCGCGAAGCGCCGCTCGATGCGAAAGCGTGGGCGCTGTACACGTTGCTCGATTTCGATCGCGCCGCGATTGAATTTTTTGCCGCGAAGTGGTGCGTGGCCTTCGAGAAGAGCACCAAGGGCGATACGCCCGAAGCCGTTGCCGCCGCCGAGGCCGAACGCAGGAGCCTGTTGAAGTCGCTCGAGGCAACCGGCGTGGCGAACCTGGCCAGCAACCCGCTGTTGCTGACCATCCTCGCGTTGATCAAGCGGCAGGGCGTGGAACTGCCCAATCGCCGCGTGGAGTTGTACGAGTTGTATCTGAAGACGCTGATCAGCGCGTGGAGCAAGGCGCGGGCGCTGGACAAGAAGCCGGTGGGGCCGCCGCTGGACTATCTGCAAACGATCAGCGTGCTGGGGCCGCTGGCTCTGTGGCTGCGACAGGAGAATCCCACGGCGGGCCTCGTCACCGAGGAGCGCCTGATCGAGTGGCTGACGCTGTTCTTCATGGGCGAGGATTGGGGCGATAAACGCGGCGCGGCGGCCAAACATGCGCGCGAATTTCTGGACAGCGTCCACACCTATTCCAATTTGCTGCTGGAACGCGGGCCGGGGCGCTATGGCTTTTTGCATCTGACGCTGGAAGAAGCGCTGGCCGCGCGCGGCCTGGTTCAGTTGAGTCAATTGAACCTGGCAGACAGCCTGAGCGTGATGCGCGACCACTTGACCGACCCCGCGTGGCGCGAGACGATTCTGCTGGCGGTAGGCGTGTGGGGCTTGGTACGCGAGGAGCCGCGCAAGGCGGGCGAAGTGGTGCGCGCCATCTTGAAGATGGATTGCGCGGGTAAGGCGGTCTGTCAGAACGTTTTGCTGGCGGGCGCATGTCTGGAAGACGTAGGCGAATTGGGCCTGGGCCGCGCCGCCGCCAACGATGTCATCGACGCATTGTTGACTGCCAGCCGTAACCGCGCCCTGCCGCCCACCGTGCAGCGCGACGCGGGTTTTAGTCTGGGCCGTGCAGGCTGGAAACCAGACGATCTGGACGCCTTCATCACCATTCCCGCCGGACCGTTCTTGTATGGCGATGACAAACGCACGGTCGTGATTGAGCAGCCCTATCAGATCGCCAAATATCCCGTGACCAACTTGCAGTATCGCCGCTTCATGGATGCGCACGGCTATGACCATCAAGAACTTTGGAGCGAGGACGGTTGGTGCTGGGCACCGGCACGTATGATACCAAAGCCACCCAACAGTATGAAAAAGATCAATTAGCGCGCCGCCCGACCGAGAAACGCGGCGAGCCGTTTTACTGGAACGATGTGAAATCGAATAACCCGCTGGCCCCCGTGGTGAGCGTATGCTGGTTCGAGGCCGAAGCCTATTGCAACTGGTTAGCGCATGAAACCGGTAAGCCCGTGCGTTTGCCCACCGAGGAAGAATGGGAACGCGCTGCTCGCAATACCGATGGCCGCGAATATCCGTGGGGTAATGACTTTGATCGCAACCGCTTGAATACCGCTGAATTCTGGAGCGGCAAAAAAGATCTTGATTGGGAGAAGTGGTTGCTTAGTGATAGTTACAAATCCGCTTCCACCACGATGGTCGGGCAGTTTGCCACCGGTAATAGCGTGGCCGGAATCAGCGATCTGAGCGGCAATGTGTGGGAGTGGACGACTATGTCGGAAGGAAAATATAGGGTGTTGCGGGGTGGGTCTTGGTACAATGCACTTCGTGACGCTCGCTGTGCTACCTTTCTCAGGCTCGTCCCTGACAACTTCAACTACGGTTTCGGCTTTCGAGTGGTTGTGTCCCTGGCTTAGTTCTGGTTTTAGACCTGTCAGGTGGACGCACAGAAGCTCTGAGAAACAAGCGTCTTAATGCGCCCACCTGACAGGTCTTGGCCGCCCGCCGCCTGCTGCCCATCCCCTATGTATGTCCCATTATCTGAAACCCACCCTTGAAAATCGTCGGGCGCGGTATAGCCGAGATCGAATAAGCGGCTCTTTGGAAACGGGTTAGTTGGACTCCCCACCGACTTTACAACTAATCCGCATCCAACGCGCGGTGGCCGCTCAGCGATGTCCCGTTATTTGAAGGTTGCCCTTGTAAGTTGATTCGCTGATTCGCTGACTCGCTTTCTCGCTGATTCGCTGATTCGTTACTCCTCATTCCACGCCACATTAAAGCGCTCAAACAACTCGATGATATTCGGCAGCCCCACAATCTGCGCGGACTCCATCGTCACCGGCCCGCGCTGCGCCAGCGCCCACGCCTGCTCCACGATGTCATACGCCGCGCGCGGCCGACCTAATTTCACGGCATTGGCCGATCGTTCTTTCAGCACAACCTGATCATTCGACAACCAATGGGCCATCGCCTCCAACGCTTGCAGCGGCTCCTCGATCAATTCGCCCGCCCCGCCGTTGATCCCGTAGTTGGCGTTGCCCGTTTCCTGCCCCGGAATCACATCCGTCAACAGCAGCGGCAGACCCGCCGCCAGCGACTCCGTTACGATCAGCCCGCCCGCCTTGCAAATAATCGCGTCCGCCGCGCGCATCAACGTGGGCATATTCTTC
>JAGOBP010000328.1 GCA_017999195.1 Thermoflexales bacterium | reverse complement strand
TCCACATCTCGTTCAGCACTTCGGCGTCTTTCAACGTGTCCATTGCGCGCCAGAAACCTGTGTGCCGATAGACCATCAACTGCCCGTCGCGCGCCATCTGCTCCAACGGCTCTTTTTCCAGATCGATATTGCCCTCATCGGGTAGATAATCGAAGACGCCGCGCTCGAACACAAAGAAGCCGCCGTTGACAAAGCCCTGCACCTGCGGCTTCTCCTGGAAACCCGTGACCCGATCGCCCTCGGTCTCCATCAGGCCAAACTGCGAGAAGGGCAACACGCCCGTCACCGTGGCCAGTTTGCCGTGCGCGCGATGGAACTTCAACAGCGCATCCAGATCGACACGGCCCACGCCGTCGCCGTAGGTCACAAAAAAGGTCTGGCTGTTGAGATAGCGCTTCACTTTGGCGATGCGCGAACCCTTCAACGTCGTCACGCCCGTATCGGCCAGCGTCACGCGCCAATCGTCGGCCGCGCTGGGTGCATGATACACAATGTCACTGCTGCGGCCCAATTGCAGCGTAAAATCGCGACTCATGGGCAGATAATCCAGGAAATAGCGCTTGATCATCTCACCGCGATAGCCCAGCGCCAGCACAAAGTCTGTGTGCCCAAAGTGCGCGTAAATCTGCATGATGTGCCACAGCACCGGGTGGTCGCCCACGTACACCAGTGGCTTGGGTCGATCATCGCCGCCGGAGCCGCGCATGCGCGTGCTGGATCCGCCGCACAAAATCACTACGGGTAAACGTTCACTCATGATCAGGCCATTCTCAAAAAATAATCTTTGTACGCCAACCGAAGTTGACGCCAAAGATCAGGCGGCGCGGATTATAGCACAAAATTTAAGGCCGAGCGTGCTGACTACGGTCACACACACTCGGCCGGTAACGGTTTCAATTTACAGTTGAAAGCCCTCGCGATAGGGCACAACCTTGCGCGCAAAGTCGGTGACAAAGCGCTTGAGTTTGTCCTCCAACTGTCGCCACTCGGCGCTGGCCAAAATCCGATCGAGCGTGGCGCGATCTTTGGCCACAAAGCCGTTCAGGCGAATAGGGTAATGCCCGTAGGCGGTATGCCAGGCCTCATTCAATACCAGCCCCATCGATTGCGCCGAGGGGATCATCTCGCCCAGCACAAACTCATAGTACGCCTGTTGCAGTTCGGGCACTACATCGTATGAGATCAACATTTTGACGCGGGTTTCAGCCATAATTGATCACGTCCAGATTCCGGGGATGACCGTGCCGCACGTTGGGCAAATGCCACGCCCCGCTAGTTTATTCTGCAAAATCCGATAGCCCCGCCGTGCGATCAAGAGTTCGCTGCACTGCGGGCAATAAGTGTTCTCGTATGAGCGGGTTTGCCCGGGCAAATTGCCCGCATACACGTAATGCAAGCCCGCTTCCTGCCCGATCTCCGCCGCGCGCAACAGCATCTCGGCGGTGGTCGGCTCGGGGTCTAGCATCTTGTAATCGGGATGAAACGCCGTGACGTGCCACGGAATATCGGGCGAGACCGACGCGATAAAACGGGCCGCGTCCCACAATTCTTCGGGACTATCATTGAAGCCCGGCACGATCAGCGTCACGATCTCCGTCCACAGGCCGCGCGCGTGAACTTGCTGGATGCCATCGAGCACGTTCTGCAACACCGTGCCCAACTGTCGATAGGGCTTGTCGCGCATCGACTTCAGATCGATTTTGTAGCCCACGATATACGGCTGAATAAAGTCCAGCACTTCCGGCGTGACATTGCCATTGCTGATGTATACACAGCGAAAGCCCGCTTGAGTAGCCGACTTGAATACTTCGACAGCCCACTCGCTGGTGATGAGCGGCTCATTGTACGACGAGCCAAACAATTGCGCGCCATACCGCCGCCCGATCGTGACCAGCTGCTCCGGCGTGATCACTTGTGGCGCAACGCCCGCTTGATCATCGCGCAGTGTTTGCGAGGTCAGCCAATTCTGGCAATAGCCGCAGTGCAGATCGCAACCCAGCATGCCAAACGTCAGCGTGTTGGAGCCGGGCAAAATGTGAAAGAACGGTTTCTTTTCAGTCGGATCGACTTGCAGCGCACCGACGTAGCCATGCGGCACATACAGCGTGCCACCCCGATTAAAGCGCACGTGGCAAATGCCTTCGCGCCCGTCTTTAATGAGGCAGCGATGCCCGCACGCCACGCACCGCACGGCCTTATCCGGCAGTCGTTCGTACAAAGTGCCGGGCACTGTCAATTGATTGAGCGTTTCGCCCAACGTGATGGGTTGCGGAGCCATGCTGCGCCTCCGCTTCAATTATAGCACCGCTGAAAGCGGGACGAGGCTCAGGTTGTGAGCCTCGTCGCAGAAAATGACGCAATCGCCGCTTGCACATCCGCGTGAATTTCAAGAAATTGATTCACCCCGGCCAATGTTAGCACTTGCTGGACCCGCGGCTGCGGGCGCGCTAACTTCAAATGGGGCGATCGATACGTGCCTTGCTTCATGCCGTCCTTAATGGCCCGGTCACTGTCTTCGGGCGCATCCGTTCGCATGGCGTGAAAAATGTGGTTCAGCGCGCGGATGCCCGCGCTGCTCATGTACGTGATCTCGGCCATATCCAGCACCAGATAACACGTACCCTGCTCGATCCAGCGCTGCGCGCTCAACTGCAATTGCTCAAACGTCTCGGCATTCAGCAGCCCGCGCAGTTGAAACAACGCCGTCGCTTGCGCGCCCGGCACACGCATCTCGACAATGTGCATCATGCGGCCTTCTTCAAGTCGGCCACGCCGGCCAAAATTTCTTGAGCGCTCTTGATCGCGCCGTCGCCGCTCGCGCCCAGCATTTGCGCCAACTCTTGCACCCGCGTTCCGTAATCCAGCGCCGCGACATGCGTAATCGTCCGCGCCCCGTCGATGGCTTTATCCACCTTGAAATGCGCGTCGCCGAAGCCCGCCAGTTGCGGCAAGTGCGTCACACACAACACCTGATGATGCAGGCTCAAACTCCACAACTTCTGGCCGACTGTCGAACCGACGCGCCCGCCGATACCTTGATCGATTTCGTCGAAGATCAACGTGGGCGTTTGATCGGCGCGCGAGAGCACGGTCTTCAGCGCCAGCATCAAGCGCGCCGTTTCGCCGCCCGACGCGATCTTGACTAAAGGCTTCAGCCCTTCGCCCAGATTCGGCGCTATGAGAAACTCCACTCGATCGATGCCCGTGCCGTCAAAGGCCACGCGCTCTGCACCCACGAATGCGCCATTCGGATCAGGCTCACGCTTGAGTTCGACCCCAAACCGCGCCCCCGCCATACGCAAATCGTTGAGCTCAACTTCAATCGCTTGCGATAGCCGCTCGCCAGCGGCCTGCCGCGCCGCCGATAGGTCCTGCCCCGCCCGACCGATCTCGCGCAGCAACCGGTCGCCGTCGCGGCGCAGCACCTCAATGCGTTCGCTGGCATGTTCCAGACTGCCCAGTTCTTTCGCCGCCCGTTCGCCAAAGGCTTGGACTTCGCTAATCGTCGCGCCATACTTGCGCTTGAGGCGTTTGATCAGATCGATGCGATCTTCCACCGCATTCAACCGCTTGGGCGAATACTGAATGGCTTCGCGATACCGCTTGGCCTCGCGCGCCAAATCGTCAACCTGCGCCACGACACTGGTCAAAGTGCTGACGTGCTCGGCAAATTTGGGATCGATCTTGGCGAGGCTGGACAGCGCCTTATGCGCGCGCGCCAACGCGTCCAGCGCCGCGGGCGTTTCGCCGTCGTCTTCATATAAAGCCGCGTACGCCTCATCGGCAAATTGCGCCAAGGCTTCCGCATTCGCCAGCCGCTTCTGCTCCAGCAGCAATTCATCATCTTCGCCGGACTTGAGTTTGGCCGCGCGAATCTCATCGATCTGGAATTTCAGCATGTCGGCGCGGCGCGCCAGTTCGGCTTCGCTCTTCAACAATTCAGCCAGTTCTTTGTGAATCTCCCGCCACTGCCCCACCAGCCGCGCCACCTGCTCGCGCAACTCCCATGTACCCGCATAGCGATCGAGCAAGTTGACGTGCTCTTTCGGTCGCAGCAATGACAAATGCTCACTCTGGCCGTGAATGTCGATCAACCGTTCGCCCAATTCGCGCAGCATACTCGCCGGCACAGCGCGACCGTTGACGCGCGCGGTCGATCGGCCGCCCGATCGGATCTCGCGGGCCAGCCACACGCGATCGGGGTCTTCGTCGTTCGCCAATTCATTCGCTGCCAGCAAATCACGCAGTTCCGTCGAAGCGGGCAAATTGAACACACCTTCGATCAGCGCCCGCTCACAGCCCGCCCGCACGCTGGCCGCTTCCGGCTTCGCGCCCAAGAGCAGGCTCACCGCGTCGATGATGATCGATTTGCCCGCGCCCGTCTCGCCCGTCAGCACGTTGAAACCGGTCGCCAGATTCAGGTGCAACCGATCGATAATGGCAAAATCCGTAATAGTCAGTTCAAGCAGCATACGGCATCACCCAAAGCGCAGGCGGCTGGCCAGGGTTCCACCGGCCAACACCAGATAGATCGCAATGTAGCCCAGATTCAACAGCACACCGCCGCTGAGTTCTGGCATCTCTGCCAACGTCCCGCCCAGCACGAAACTGATGGTGGGCAATACGGGCAACAGCGTCGCCGCGATGAGACACGCCAACGCCACCAACCACGTGTAGCGGCCGCGCCGCTTGCCCGTGGCCCGATGCACGGCCTCGGAGATGATGATGCCCACGACTGGCCCGGCGAAAATCGTGAGAAAGCCCAGGCGCGGCACAATCTGCGCGGCGATGAAGGCCAGCGGCAGCGCAATCACGGCGGTGATCACATAGTCCACGGGCGTCGCCGTGAAGAACGTGTCTTGCTGTTGATGCACGCACTCTTTACAGCGATAGCCCACCGGTGTGCGGCGCGCGTCCTTGATGCAAATGTATTTGCCGCACTTGTTGCACCGCAGCGAAGTGGGCGTATTGGGATGATAATGGCAATAGTGTGTTTCGGTCGTTTCACTCATCACTCGTCACTCGTCACTGATTCGGATTCGCCGCCCACTGCGCCGCCGGATTCTGCCCCATACGCGCCATCAGCGTGCGATAAAAGTAGTTAGGGTCTTGCACGCGCACGAAGCGCGCCACGTGCGGACTGGCCTCCACGACGATGCGATCGCCGTCTAGCAGCGGCTCCTCAATCGCGCCGTCACCGCTGATCACGGCCTGATGCTCTGTGTGTG
>JAGOBP010000327.1 GCA_017999195.1 Thermoflexales bacterium | reverse complement strand
GGTCTGGATGGTGTCCGGGTTGTAAATCGAGTGGACGCCTTGCCCGTCATTCAGCAGCAAATAGCGCGTGCCATTGCGCTCTACCACTTGAATGAAGTTGTAGGATGATTCGCCCTGATACAGCGTGCCTTCCAAATCGCTAAACGAGATGGGCAGCAGGGCATGTAAAGCGATCAAAATGATCGGCAGCACAATCAACGGTAAGCCCTTACGCCGCAAGCCGATCAAGCCGATGACGATCAAGATCAAGGCGAGCACGACAAAGGTGCCGCGGGTGCCGACGAGGTTGAGCAGCACCAGTTCGGGCGTGAAGGAGCCGATGAAACTACCCAACGTCGAGACGGCATACAGGCGGCCTGCCGTGCGCCCCGATTGTTCCACGCTGCCGAACGAGAGCCGCAGCGCGAAGGGCGACACGCAGCCCAGCAGCGTCACCGGTATCGAGAAGAGAATCAACGTGACCAAAAACGCGAAGCCCAGCAGGGCCGCATCGAAATTCGCCAGGTTCTGCAAGTTATCGCGGGTGAGTTTGAGCAGCGGCTGCGCGATGAAGGGAATCAGCCCCACGATGAAGGCCGCCCACACGATGATGCGATACAGCGTTTCGGCGCGCGGTGATCGATCGGCCCAGCGGCCGCCCAGAAAGTAGCCTGCCGACAGATACAGCAGAATCAAGCCGATGACGACGGCGGAGATCAGGTTGGACGCGCCGAAGACGGGCGCGAACAATCGGAACGCGGATAGTTCCACGGCCAGCGTGACGAGTCCGCTGAAGAAGACGGTGAGGAGAAGGCGGCGATTAGTAATGGTCATAGGGATGAGTGACGAGTGATGAGTGACGAGTGATGAGTGATGAGTGATGAGTGATTGGGTGATCGGCGTATATAGTAACGAGTCAAGCATCCTGAGCGGAGCAGCGTTCTTTTTCGCTGCGTAGTCGAAGGACGCGGTTTGAACCAGTCGACTGGGCTTGTGGCGCTACCCGCATCCTTCGACTCCACTGCGTTCCGCTCAGGATGCTTGCGTACTGGTCATTGGTCATTGGTCATTGGTCATTCTTCATTGCACATTGCTCATTGTTCATTGTCCCGCGCGGTATTATAATCGAAAACGAGTCAACGAACGGCGAATCACCAATCAATCAAGGGAGTCGAGGCTTCAGCCGGATTGGGACGTAGACACAGTTCCGGCTAAAGCCTCGCTTCATGTGAGGATGAGGCATGGCAAGCGACACGCAACCAACAGACAATATCGATCAAAAAACGCTGAAGCGGAATGTGGCCGCATTTTTGACGGACAGCGGCGGCTTCGGCGGCGCGCTGGGTTTTATGGGCTATAGCACGGTGGTGCCGAGTTTGGTGATGCTGTTGACCAACTCCGAACCGATGGTGGGGCTGGTCAATATGCTGTGGTCGGGCATGTGGCTGTTGCCCCAACTGGCCGCCGGGCGCTGGATGGCCAATCGGCCGCGGAAATTGCCGGTCTTGTTAGGCTCCGCCGTGATCGGCCGTTCAACGGTGCTGTTGTTCGCCATCGCGCTGGCGCTGAGACTTGATCCCACGGTGTTGTTCGGCCTGATGCTGGTGATGGTGGTGGTCTTCCGCGGCTTCGATGCGGTGTCGGCGGTGGCCTGGTTCGACATCGTCAGCAAGAGCCTGCCGCTGAATATTCGCGGGCGCATTTTGGGCTGGACGCAGGCGGTGGCGTTTGTGCTGCAATTTGGCACGTCGTTTGCGGTGACGTGGGCGCTGAGCACGGCGGGACCGTCGTTTCCCGGCAATTACGCGCTGCTGATTGGCCTGTCGGCGGTGGGCCTGCTGGTGTCGTTTGTGGCGCTGCTGTTTATCCGCGAACCGCACGGTGAGGTGGCCGATAATGTGTCCGGGCAGATGAAGATGGGCGCGCATGCGCGGCATATTTTGTCGCACGACCGCGCCTTTAGGCAGAGTTCCATCGCGCGGGTGCTGGCGGGCGGCATCGCGCTGGCGATTCCGTTTTATGCGGTGCACGCGATTAAGTATCTGCATTTGCCAGAGGGGCTGCTGGGCGGTTTGTTGGCCGCGCAAACGATCGGGGGCGTGATCAGCGCGCTGGTGCTGGGGCCGATCAGCGAACGCTATGGCTCGCGCATCGTCATCCGTATTACGCTGTGCCTGGCGCTGATTCCGCCTGCGCTGGGCGTGCTGCTCAACCTCATCGGGCCGGGCGGCGGGGCGTTGTTGACAGTGGGCAATGTGTTGATCTTTGCCGCTATCGGCGCGACGGATGGCTCGTTTTTGCTGGGCTTTTTGCAGTACATCATGGAGATTGCGCCCGCAGTGGAACGCACGGCTTATACGGGCCTGGCCAACACCATCGGGGGTGTGACCGTCGTCGCGTCGCTCATCGGCGGGGTGCTGCTACAAGCCACGTCGTACCCGGTGTTGTTTATCGCGGCGGCGCTGGGACCGGCGATCGGGTTGGCGGTGGTGTGGCGGTTGCCGAAGGCGGAGCGGCGGGATTAGGGGGCAGTCAATTGGGGATCAGGGACGAGGAAATAGTGCGGCTGAAAATGTACGCGCACTGCGCGCGGCAATTTGCCCTACTACAACGCCCAAAAGCCGGTCATCTTGGGCAAAATTGAGCGACTTTCGCCTTGCTTACAACGAATTTTTGTTATCAGGGGCTTACTTTGACCTTCCTGCACGGCTATTGGGTGTAAAACGGGCTTACACGACCTAAAATATGCCTATCTTGAATGAAAAATAGCCTTACATTGCCATTGCTTCACTTGAAGCAAGGCTAAAGTAACGTGAAGCAATCACAAAGTAATGGGTAGGAATGATAAAGTAACGTGAAGCGGCCTCAATGTAACGCGCAGCAGTGATAAATCACCGTGAAGCAGGCGTAAAGTAGCCGGTAGGAATCATGAAGTAATGGGTAGGAATGAGTGAGTAACCGGTAGGAACCCTTGAGTAACGGGTAGGAATGATTGGGTAACGCGGAGCAATGACCAAGCGGGATGTACGCCCGGGTCATTCCGAACGCAGTGCGGAATCGCTCGCTCGATGGGGTGTGGGTCTGCGTAGGGGGCGAGGCATTCGCAATCGAGTTCGCGTTGATCGGCCACTGGGCCATGTTGTGCTAGCCGATCAATTTGGGTTCGAGAGCGAATGCCTCGCCCCTACTTATCGTCGCAGGACGGGCAGGAAGGCGCGATAGGGCATGCCTTGATATTCATAATCAAGAACGCAATCGATATATTGGATTAGGCGTGTTGGACTTGTCATTGCCTTAAGAGGAGCGGTAAGTAAAACCAATTTGAAGGTTCCCAGACTGGCGTGGGTGTTTTGGTTGGCGTAGATGTAGGCGTTGACGTCACTGTCGGCGTATTCGTTAGCGTCGGAGTAGGTGTCGGCGTGCGGGTCGGTGTTGGCGTCGCTGTCGGCGTGTCGGTAGGTGTTGGCGTCGCTGTCGGTGTGTGGGTTGGCGTTGTCGTCGCTGTCGGCGTATTCGTTGGCGTGTCAGTGGGTGTATGGGTTGGCGTTGGAGTAGGTGTCGGCGTGTGGGTCGATGTTGGCGTCGCTGTCGGCGTGTGGGTAGGCGTCGGGGTTGGAAGGTTACGGTACCGTTCATACGCGCCGATGTCGAAGCCTTCACCCTGCGGGCGCGGATTGCCGTCGAGGTCGGTGTAGATGCCAGCATCGATGCCCGCATCGATGGCCGGTGAATCAATCATTACATGATAGTCGTCATGCGCGGGATCGACGAAGCGCGGATCGCCGCTGAGGGAGTGTGCGCCCATCGTCACGCCGACGGTGTTGGTGACGTTGCCGTAGAAAAGATTGTAGTCTTCGGTAACGCCTGTGTTGACCTGACTGCGTTGAATGCCCACAAGGTGGTTCGCGATCACGGTGTTGGTGACATACAATGAACCAACTTCAAAATAAATGGCTGCGCCTGGGTTGATGTTCGTATCGGCAATGGTGGTGTGGATGATCTGCAAGTCGCCCCAGCTGTAGATGCTTGCTCCATAGCTGTTGGGGGGAACATTTCGCGCAAATAGCGAGTTGATGATTTGGCCGGATCCCCCGTTGATGAATACTAATCCGCTGCCCCAATAGCCTGAATTGCTAATGACGCGGGTATCAGAGATTTTTAACGTGCTGCCGCTGGTGAAGATTCCACTGCCCATCCAGACCGTTGATTTGTTACCCTCAACCGTGACGTTGTCCAGGCTCAGTTGTCCGGCAGATTGAACGATGCCGCCGCCGCCATTCGCACTGTCGGTGTTAAAACTGATGTCAGATTGTTGCGCAGTCAGATTGCCTCGGACTTGTAAGCCGCCACCTACATTGTGTGTGACCTGACTTCCCAGCAGAGTGATCGTGCCCGACACGTACGCGCCGCCACCGATCGATAAAGCGGTGTTATTCGACAACCTGGCTTGCTTAAGTGTGACGGGGGCATTAGCGTAAAGGCCGCCACCCGACATGGCTACATTGCCCGACGCATCTACTCCGTATAGTAACATCGGCGATGCACCGTCAACATACAGGCCGCCGCCATAGCCAGCCAAGTTATTGCTGACCTGCACGGCCTGCAGCTGCGGTTGCGCGGAATCGGTAATCAACAGGCCGCCGCCCAGTCCGTCAGTTGATGGCGCGAAATCGTCTGGCGATTGCTGCATCAGCCAGGCCAGGGATTGTGCGGCGGGTGAGTCGGTCGCACGATTAGACTGACGGGCTTGCGGTGATGCCGAATGTGATCCGAGAGTCGGTATGGGCGTTGGCGTTCGAGTTGGGGTCGGTAGAATAATAATGCCCGGATCGGACGGTGGATAAACGTCTGCCCCTTGGCCGCCGGTTGCATCGCCGCCCGTAAACGTCAGCCCCGAAATCACGACGGAGGTGTTGATCGTCGCGCCCGTCACCGTCAGCACGCGTTGACCCGCGACGGCGTGCAGGATCGTCGTGTCGGAGTTGACGCCCGTCAGCGAGACGGGCTTGCTCAGCGTGAGGCTTTCGGTGTAATCGCCCGCGTTGATGAGGATCGTGTCGCCGTCGTTCGCGGCGTCGATGGCGGCCTGGATCGATTCGCCGGGGTTGACAATCAGATCGGCGTGCGGGCGGGCGGTCGCGGTAGTCGCCGCGGCATTAGCCGTGAATGAAGTGACGAGCAGCAAGGCCGCACCGACGATGATCAGGGCGAGGGTCAGGCGGGTGATCGAGCGGGTGAACATGATGGCTCCTGGTA
>JAGOBP010000326.1 GCA_017999195.1 Thermoflexales bacterium | reverse complement strand
CCGATGATGTGGTGCTTATCCGCGATTTGCTGCACTCGTCGTACGCGCAGACCGATCCCAATGTCAACCACTACGGACTGCAAACGTACTTCGGTCGAGCCGTCAAATTTAACGGCGTGGCCGTCGGATCATTGTGCCTGGTGTATGGCCATGATTACCAGCCGGACGTCGACGATCAACATTTGCTGGGCGTCATGGCCGCCGCCATCGGGGTTGAGGAGCAACGCCGCCAGGCGGAGCAACGGCTGAAAGAACGTGATGTGCAACTCACGCAAGCGGCCACCCTGGCCAAAGTGGCCTATTGGGAGTTTGATTACGCCACTGCCCTATTTACTTTTAACGATCAGTTCTATGCCGTCATCAACACCTCGGTCGAAAAAGTGGGCGGCTACACGATGCCCGCCGCCCAGTATTTGACGCAGTTCGTGCACCCCGACGATAAGGCGCGCCTCCTGGCACAAATCGAAGCCGAGCGGGACGCCGCGCCCGGCCTGGGCCGCACCGAGTATCGCGCCATTGATGGCAACGGCGACAGCCAGCACGTGCTGGTTGAATACCGCCTAATCCTAAACGATCAACAGCGCCCGTTCAAAGTCTATGGCGCACACCTGGACATCACCGAACTGAAACGCGTCGAGGAAGCACGCGCCCGCTACGCCCAGCATATGGCCGCGCTGTACGCGACCTCGCTGGAAGTCAACGCCCAGCCCGATCTGCCCAGCCTGCTCAAATCGATCGTGGAACGCGCCGCCGATTTGCTCAAGGCCCCCATGGCGGGCTTGTATCTGGTGAACCCGGACAGTGAAACCCTGACCCTGGTCGTCAATCTCAATATCAACAGCGTGAGCCTGGGCATCCAGCTGCGCTTTGGCGAAGGCGTGGCGGGCCGGGTGGCGCAAAGCGGCCAACCGCTCATGATCGATGATTATCGCGCCTGGGCGGGGCGCTCGCCCCACTTTACCAACCCGGAATTTACCCGCGTACTGGGCGTGCCGCTCAAATCCGGGCAACGCGTCATCGGCGTGATCGACATCGACGATCCGCAGCCCGGCGCATTCAGCGCGGAAGATGTGCGCCTGGTCAGCCTGTTTGCCGATCAGGCCGCGATCGCGATCGAGAAAGCGCGCCTGCTCCAGGAGGTCGTCACCACCGCCGATCGGCGCACGATCCTTTATCGCGCGGTACAAGCCATCGGGGCCAGCGTGGACCGCGAACCCATCTGCCTGGCCATTCATCAGGCTGTCGCGCAGGTCATGCCCGCCGAGGCGGTCCTCATCGCGCTGGTCGTGCATGATCCCGCAAAAGCCGAGCCGGACATCGAGGAAGTTTACCTGTACGACGCCGGGCAGCGCTGGCCGAGCGAGCGCTACCCGCTGCACCAGGGCGGCTTTACGCGCTATATCATCACCTCGAACCGGGCCATGCTGATCGAGAATTTCAACGATCCGCAGGTTGTGCAACAGACCGGCGCCACCGATTGGGGCGACGTGACCGAGCGGCCGTTGGCCGCCGCCGCCGTGCCGTTACGGTTGGGCGACAACGTCATTGGCATGTTGTCGGTGCAAAGCAATGCGCCGCATCGGTACACGGCGGAAGATCAAAATCTGCTGGAAATGCTGGCCGCTTACAGTGCCACCGCCTTTGAAAAAGCGCGCTTGTTCGATCAAGTGCAACGGCACGTCACGGATCTGGAGGAGCGTGTGGCCAAGCGGACGCGCGAATTGACCATCGCCAACGATCAACTGGCGGCGGCCAATACGCGCCTGACCGAACTCGACCGACTGAAAGACCAGTTCATTTCCCGCATTAGCCACGAACTGCGCACACCGCTGGCCAGCATCAAGATTTATCTGGAACTGCTGGGGCAAGCGGTCCCCGAAAAGCGCGAGAAGTATCTGCGCACGCTGCAACAAGAAACCGATCGCTTGCACCGCTTGATCGAGGACCTGCTGAACTATACGGAACTCAAGTTGGTGCTGGCCGAGACCGATCTAAAGCCGATCGATCTGAATCAGTTCGCGTCCATCATCGTGCAAGAGTATGCGCCCATCGCGGCCCAACAGGGGCTGACCATGACGCTGGAACTTCAGCCGGGCTTGCCGTTCGTCATCGGCGATAGCGGCCTCATTCGCCAGATCGTGGTGAACCTGATCAATAACGCGCTGAATTATTCGGGCAGCGGTGTCATTACGGTGAGGACGCAAGCCCGAACCGTGGCCGATGCGCCGCGCATTACGATCAGCGTGCAAGACTCCGGGCCGGGCATCACGCAGAAAGATTTGCCGCACCTGTTCGAGCGTTTCTATCGCGGCGAGGCGGCGCGCAACTACAAGATACCCGGCACGGGCCTGGGCCTGGCCATCGCCCACGATATTGCCACCGCGCTGGGCGGCGAGGTGACGGTGGAGAGCGTGCCGGGTAAAGGGGCGACGTTTACGGTCTGGTTGAGGATGATGAGTGATGAGTGAAAAGTAATGCGTAAAGCGTGGTGCGTAAAGCGTGCGAGGGTGAATGATTCACCTTCGCACGCTTTTTTTGTGGGGTCGGTAGCAGAGGCGGCTCCCACGCCGCCGGATTCCTTGCGGCAGCAATTCTCAATTTGTGCGAGGAGCCAGCATCCCCTGATACGGATCGAGTTTGGTCCGGCGTCTGGCGCGTAGCGTGCCTGACGTAGGTTTTGCGCAATCAGGCGGCAGATCGTTAAATCGGATGTAATTTTGCACAGCAGTCGCTAGGCAAGTATCCTTCGTGACGGAGGGATCGGCTGTGACTACGATTTCTTCAGATTGGCCAGTAGCGAACACGGCGCATGGCATGTTGGTCGCCTTTGGCGAGTTTCTGCAACAGCATGGACTGATTAAGCGATTGATGCAAGTACCCGTGAAGCAAAAGATGCGCACCTATGCGCCCCAGACCAAACTGGTCGAGTGCCTGGCGGGCATCATGAGCGATCTGGAACATCTGGTCGATCTGAATGATGGGCCGCACGCCCCGGGTGTGATCGTGACGCGGGCCTGGAGCCAGCCGGGATATGCCTATTACATCACCGTCAATCGCACCTTGAATGCGTGTGATGCTCGAACCGTGTCCGCCGTCGAAAAGCCCATTAACGACTTTAGTCGCCCGTTCATTGATCAGGTGGTGCACGATCTGGTACGGCACGGCGAACCGCTGATCTACGATCTCGACTTGACGGGCCAGGTCGTGAGTGCCACCAGCCAAACTTACCCCGCTGCCGCTTTTGGGTGGATGAACGCTCAGGTGAAACTCGGCTATCAACTGGCCCGCGTGTGTTTGTCTTCACCGACGACAACGCGCCCGTGGAACGCCTGACGAATGGGATTATGATGAACTTTCTGTTCAGGATGGCGGGCGGAGGATGATCATCAGGTATGTCTTTTGTGTCAAATGCCCGTCCCTCACGACCTAACATTGACAAGCCCTATCTGATTACGGTATAGTTAGCCCGTTGCGCGTTCGTGTTACACCCCCACCGTCGTGCCAAGCGGCAAGCCATGTGTCACCAATCAGCAGCCTATCCTGTAGCGCGTCGCCCGTCATTTGACAGGTGGCGCGCGGCGAGTGAAGCGTGAAGTCACCTAAGACGACGAGCGAAACGAAGATCGCCCCGGCGGCCAACCTGGATCGCCAGCATCTTCAGGCCCACTTGGCGCGACTCGATGTGCGCTTGCACCGGGCCGTGCGCCACTGGCAACTGGCCGGACAAGACAGCACCGATGCCTTTCGCGGTCTCAAAGTGACGGATGCCGAAGCCAGCGCCCTGCTCGATCGCCCCCTGGCGGCCAACTGGGGCACGATCGGTCAGCTGCCCCCCGACGAAGCCGCCGTCCTGAACGCCGCCGAACAGCACGCCGAACGCGACCTGCAGCAGATTACGGCAACAGCCAAACAAATCGGCGCGACCTTGCGCCTGAACCAACTTGCTACAGCCTTCAACCTCGACCGTTTCGATATTGACGTTTTGCTCATTTGCCTCGCCCCCGCCCTCGATCTGCGTTACGAAAAACTGTACGGCTATTTGCAAGACGACGTAACCCGCCAGCATCCCAGCCTCAACTTGATGTTGGACCTGTTGACCGAACCGGGCCTGTCGCGCTTGCAGCACCTGTCGCACTTTGAAAACCACGCGCCGTTGATGCGCCATCAACTGATCGAGTTGGTCACGGACGCGCAGCCGCACCCGTCCACCTCGCAACTGGGGCAAGCCTATCGCATCGATCGCGCCATTGCCGCGTGGTTGTTGGGGCAATATCGGCCGCAAGTGGAGTTGGGCCAGCAAGCCCAGTTGAATGCGACTAGCCCAACCCCGCTCGACGAACTACTGGCCGCGCCCGTGCGCGTCGATCTCGAGCGTGCGGCCCAGACCCGATCGATCGTCGTGCTCCACGGCATCGATGCCGCCAGCCAGCAAGCGGCGGCGCGGGTGCTGGCGCACCAAAGCCAGCGGCCCCTGCTCAGCGTCGATCTGGCGGGCATCGTAAGCGAAACCACTTCGGCGTTGGCGGCTGTGCGGCTGGCCTTGCGCGATGCGCGCTTGACAGGCGCACTGCCCTGTCTCACAGGCTGGGATGTATGTCTGAGCGACGGCGCACCTGCCCCCGAAGTCCTGGCCGAAGTCTGCGCCTTTGACGAAGTCGCCGTCATTGCGGGCCGCCGGGCATGGCAGCCGCGCGGTGTCGATCGCACCCGCGCCCTGTTGTGGCTGGAATTCCCCATCCCCGATTACGCCCAGCGTTTAGCCTTGTGGCAGCATTTCCTGCAAGCATCTGCGCCCGCTGGATTTGGCAATCCCCCCGAAGCAAACTTTGATTTAGATTTCACCTTGCTCGCGGGCCAATTCATGCTGACGGCCAGGCAAATACGCGACGCCGTCGCCTCCGCGCGTGATGCCGCCACGCAGCGTGACGCTGTCCTCGCCCCGGCCGATCTATTTGCCGCGGCCCGCGCCCATTCCAGCCCGGTACTGGGCAGTCTGGCACACAAAATCTCACCGCGCTATTCGTGGTCGGACATCGTCTTACCGACCGATCAATTATCGATGTTACATGAGATCATCGACACCGTGCGCGGCCGGCCCATCGTGCTGGAAACGTGGGGCGTCGGCGAGAAGTTGGCGTCCAGCAGCGGCGTGACCGTCCTCTTCAGCGGGCCGCCCGGCACCGGCAAAACCATGGCCGCCGAAGTCATCGCCGCCGAGTTGGAACTCGATCTCTACAA
>JAGOBP010000325.1 GCA_017999195.1 Thermoflexales bacterium | reverse complement strand
CGTGTTTGTTGCGGCCATCAACGTGGTCTACGGTTTGAGCGTGCCCGCCATCGACAGCTGGGGGCATGCGGGCGGTTTGCTGGGCGGCTTGCTGCTGGGCTGGCTGTTGTGCCCGTTCTACGAAATCGAGACGGCGGCGGACGGGTCGCGCCGCGTGATCGATCGGAATTCTTTACAAACCGAATGGCTGGGCGTTGGCCTGGTGGTGATTTTGTTGATCGTGGCGTTCGTCGCCGCCCTCAGTCTGCCGCGTGTTTAAGCGATGATCAACGACTGGCTAGGGTTGGTAATTGTCTTTATCCTGGTGCTGATCAACGGCTTCTTTGTCGCCGCTGAATTCAGTCTGGTGAGTGTGCGCAAGACGCGCATCGATGAGTTGGTGGCGCACGGCCAGCGCGACGCAAAAGCCGTGCAGCACGCCATCAAAGACCCCGATCGTTTTATCGCGGCGACCCAGTTGGGCATTACGCTGGCGAGTCTGGGCCTAGGCTGGATCGGTGAACCGGCGCTGTCGCACTTGATCGAGCCGCTCTTTCTGTGGCTGCCTGGTGAGGTGGGCGGCGTGGCTGCGCACGTGGCGGCAGGCACCGCGCTGGCCTTTATCTTGATCACCAGCCTGCACGTGATCGTGGGCGAGTTGATGCCCAAATCGATCGCGCTGCAAAACCCCGAACGCGCCGCGCTGCTGGTGGCGCAGCCCACGCTGTGGGTCGAGCAAATCTTCCGGCCCTTTATCTGGGCGCTTAACGGCACGGGCAATCTGTTGCTGCGCGTGTTAGGTTTTCGGCGTTCGTCCGAAAACGAGAAACTTCATTCGGTTGAAGAGTTGAAGATGCTGGTCGACGCCAGCCAGGAAGGCGGCGTCATCGAATCGACTGAGAGCGAGATGCTGCATGCCGTGTTTGACTTCGGTCAGATGTCGGCGCGGCAGGTCATGGTGCCGCGCACCGAGATGATCACGATGGACATTGACGAGCCGCTGAACATGGCGATCGATCTGGTGTTGGAGCATCACGTCACCAAATTCCCCGTCTACGAAAACGACCTCGATCACATTGTGGGCATTCTACACGTTAAAGATCTGGTGCGCGTGATGCGCTTGCCTGCCACCAGCCGCCCCGTCTTGCGCGACCTGATGCGCGAGCCGTTGTTTGTGCCCGACACCGTGCGCGTCGATGCGCTGCTGGCGCGCTTTCGCCAGCGCAAACAGCACATCGCCATTTTGCTGGACGAATATGGCGGCACGGCCGGATTGGTGACGCTGCAAGACTTGCTCGAAGAAATCGTCGGCGAAGTGGCCGATGCCTTCGAGCCGGAAGACCCCAGCATTCAACGCCTGCCCGATGGCACCGTGCGGCTGAACGGCCTGATGCTGGTGGAGGAATTCAACGACACCTTTGGCCTGAACCTGAACGACCCCAATTACGAAACGATTGCAGGTTACGTGATGGGCCGCCTCGATCGCATTCCCAAAGTGGGTGACGAAATCGATGTGCCGCTGACCGAACACGAATTTTTGTGTCTGCGCGTGGAGCAGATGGACGGCAAACGCATCGCGCGGCTGATGCTGCGGCGCGTGCCGGTGGCCGGGGCATGACGCGCTTCGCCGAAGTCACCGTCTTTCCTCATCGCGTGCCCATGACCAAACGCACGCCCGCCGCCTACACGTACGCCATCCCCGACGAGTGGTCGCTCATCGAAGCCGGTCAATTGGTGCTCGCACCGTTCGGCCGCCAGTATGATTTTGATCGACTGGTATCGGGTGTGGTCGTGCGTGTCACCGATCAATCAGACGTTAGCCCCGTCAAGCCGTTGGAGGCATTGCTCCACCCTATCCCCGTTGTTTCGCCGCTGCATCTTGAACTGGCCCAATGGTTGTCAGACACCTACGTCGAACCGCTGAGCAATTGCGTGCGTCTCTTTTCGCCGCCGGGTCAATCCATCCATTCAGACATTGAATATGCTTTAATCGAACGTGATGCAGCCTTGCCGAATCTAGGCAAATCACAAGCGGAATTGATCGATCTATTGCGATCACGCGGGCCGTTGCGCGCGGGCCAAATCAACGCCGCCTTCGCGCCGCGCGACTGGAAAGGATCAATCGATCGCCTGATCGAACAGGGCTGGGTCATGGCGCAACGCGCACTACCCGCGCCGAGCACGCGCACCAAGCGCATGAAGTGGATTAAGGCTACCGATCATACGCTGGATATTGCGGCGATTTCATTAGGGCGTTCCCCAGAAATCATTGTGCGTCGCGAAGCCATTTTGAAATTTCTACTGGCACATACCGATGCGATTGAAGCCGATTGGCTGATGGCAGAAACTGGCGGTCTGAGCGAGGACCTGAGGTATCTCGAAGCGCGGCAGTTGATTGAAGTTAGGCAGCGAGAAGTGCTACGCGACCCGCTGGCCGATCGAATCTTCGTGCCCGTCGAACCGCCCACCCTCACTCAAGATCAAGCGGACATCTGGGACGAAATCCGCACCACCATGTCCTTGGCTACTTCCTTCCTTGTCTACCTTCTTTTCGGCATCACGGGCAGCGGCAAGACGGAAATCTATCTGCGCGCCGCCGCCGAGGTGTTGAAGCAAGGGCAGCAAGCCATCATCCTGGTGCCGGAGATTGCGCTGACGCCGCAAACGATCAAGCGTTTCGCTACGCGCTTCTCTGATCGGTTGGCGGTGTGGCACAGTGAATTGTCTTTGAACGAACGCTTTGACACGTGGCGACGCGTGCAGTTAGGGCAAGTGGATATCGTCATCGGCGCACGCTCGGCCTTGTTCTTGCCGTTCGATAAACTCGGTTTGATTGTGCTGGACGAAGAACACGATAACAGTTACAAGCAAAGCGATGCCGGCCTGAATGACAATCCCGTGCGGCAGCCGTTGTATCACACGCGGGAGGCCGCCGTGGAATTGGCGCGCTTGTCGAATGCCACCGTGATTTTGGGCAGCGCCACCCCTTCGCTGGAAGCGTGGTCACGCGCGCAGCGCGGCGAATATCGGCTGTTGCGATTGTCGCAGCGCATCCTCAGCCACGCGCAGATCATCGACGATCAGCAGGCGCGCTATCACGTCGCAACGACCGCCTATCAAGTCGCTGAGGCTGACGCGCTCTTTACGACCCTGCCGCCCGTGCAGATTGTCGATCTGCGCGCGGAGTTGAAGGCGGGCAACACGCACATCTTCAGCCTGCGTTTGCAACAAGCCTTGACCGAAGTGCTGGCACGCAAGCAGCAGGCCATTTTGTTTATGAACCGGCGCGGATCGGCCACGTTTGTGATGTGCCGTGACTGCGGCGAAGTGCTGAAGTGTAAACGCTGCGACTCACCGTTGACGTATCACGAACCGATCGGGAGTGAACAAACGCCCAGCGTCGCCCCGACGTTGATCTGTCACACCTGCAATCATCACGAAGTGCAGCCGCAAGTCTGCCCCCAGTGCCAGAGTAAGCGTATTCGCTATTTTGGGGCGGGCACGCAGAAGATCGAGAGTGAACTGGCGACGCGCTTTCCGTCGGCGCGGGTGCTGCGCTGGGATCGCGACACGACGACGACCAAAGGCGCGCACGAACTGATCTTGCAGAAGTTCAGCGACCATCAAGCCGATGTGTTGGTAGGCACACAGATGATCGCAAAAGGGCTGGATTTGCCGCTCGTGACGCTGGTCGGGGTGATCTCAGCGGATACGAGTCTGAATCTGCCCGATTTCCGCGCCACCGAGCGAACGTTTCAACTGCTGACGCAGGTGGCCGGTCGGGCGGGGCGCGGCTTGCTGGGCGGGCGCGCGATCATCCAAACGTACACGCCCGATCAATACGCCATCGAAACGGCCGCGCATCACGATTACGAGGGTTTTGCCGCGCGCGAATTGGACTTTCGGCAACTGGCGAAGTATCCGCCGTACACGCGATTGGCGCGTTTGCTCGTGTGGGACAAGAAGGCCGATCGGGCGCAGAAACAGGCCGAACGCGTCGCCGAACAGATCGAGGCGATTTTGTTTAAGCGCGGCATCGGGCGCGGATCGCTCATCGGTCCCGCGCCGTGCTTCTTTGCCAAGGTGCGCGATTTCTATCGCTGGCACATCATTTTGCGCCACCCCGATCCGGCGTCGATCGTGCGCGAGGTGCCGCTGGGCATGAACTGGCGCGTGGATGTGGACCCGATGAGTGTGTTGTGAGGATGCTTGTTTGACAGCCCCTATCGCACAGGGTAGAATTCGCGCCACGTTTGAGAAGGAGTGGCAGTTGTGAAGAAGTTCTTTCAAGAGATGTCAACCAACATGGGCACGGCCGGCTCCGTGCTAACGTACCTGTGGAAACGCAAACGCTGGTGGCTGATTCCGCTGGTGACGGCGCTGTTGCTGTTCGCGTTGTTGCTGGTCTTTGCGACAGCGTCCGGCGTGGCGCCGTTCATCTACACCCTGTTTTAGGCGGGTGTCGTTGCGAGGAGCGCGCAGCGCGACGCGGCAATGACGATTATAAAAGGCGACAGCGTCATAGCGATCTCGCTGTGACGCTGTCTGTTTGTTCAGTGGAGGATCGATGAGTCTACTGCAAAAAATCTGGGCGGGCTGGAAGCGCTTCGGCCATTTCATGGGCGACCTGTTGGCGCGCGTGGTGCTGACGGTCTTCTATTTCACCATTTTCTTGCCGTTCGGCATCGTCAACACGCTGTTCGGCGATCCGCTGGATATGAAGAAAAAGCACGGGCCAAAGTGGGTCGAGCGCACTACGGGCGACCGCACCATGCCCGAAGCGCAGAGGGAGTTTTAGATGTTTATTCTGGGTGTGTCTTGCTACTATCACGACTCCGCGGCGGTGCTGTTGAAAGACGGCCAACTGATCGCGGCGGCCGAAGAAGAACGCTTCACGCGCATCAAGCACGACAACGACTATCCCGCGCAGGCTATTGAATTTTGTCTGCGGCAAGCGGGCATCACACCGCACGATATCGATTACGTGGTCTTCTACGAAAAGCCGCTCGTCAAGTTCGAGCGCATCCTCATGACCACGCTGGGCGCGTTCCCCCGCTCATATCCCGTCTTCCGCGAATCGATGATCGCGTGGTTTAACGAGAAGTTGTGGGTCAAAGCCAAGCTGCGCACCAGCATCGATATTCCGCCGGATCGTGTGCTGTTTGTGGAGCATCACCTGTCGCATGCGGCTAGCGCGTTGTACGCCTCACCGTTTGAGGATGCGGCCGTCGTCACCGTCGATGGGGTGGGCGAGTGGACC
>JAGOBP010000324.1 GCA_017999195.1 Thermoflexales bacterium | reverse complement strand
AGTGGCACTGACCTATGACTCCACAGGGAAAGATTGGCTGGTAGCCGCCCTGCAACGCGGCCTCGGGGTGGCCGATGATTTGTTGTCTTACACCGCCGGTGTCTTGCGCAACTGGATCGCCCATGGCCCACAGGCTGATCCGCGCCCAACACGCGAAGGCTACCGGCCCGTGACTTACCGCAAGTCATCGACGATAAACCTGGCCGCGCCTACTTCCCGGCGCGACTGGGACAGCCATTGACGAGGCACAGCATGCAACCAAGTGAAATCTGGGACGTCGCCCTGGGCGAACTGCAAACTCATGTGTCACCAGCGCTCTTCCAAACACATTTGCAGGGCACTACTGTGTTGGAATACCACGCTGACAACCATGAATTGATCATCGGCTGCCTGACGGATAACGCGCAAGCCTGGGCTGAGCAAAGGCTACCCTCAACCGTCGATCGCATCTTGACTGGCATCACAGGACAGCCGCTCAGCGCGCGCTTTGTGTCACTGCAAGTTCAAGCGGTTTCTGCAGAAGCAGAAGACGCAGACGAGACTGAATCCGGCACGTGGTCACCCGATTGGCCTGGCATGGGCATCCCGCCGCGTTTTGTCACTGAGTCTTTGGAGACGCTCGACTGGAAGCAAGCCGCACTTCAGAACACTGAACTACGCGAGTATGTCGATCGGGCTCTGGACTACTGGCAGGCTGGTATCGGGTTGATGCTCATTGGGCCGGTCGGTGTGGGCAAGACACACGTAGCGATCGGATTGGGCAAATTCGCCGTGCAGCAGGGACTGACCTTTACGTTCGTCGGCGCTGCTTCATTTCTCGAAAGACTGTGGAAATCCTATGACACAGCGCGCCTCAATCACTGGGCTAAATCAGAGGAACAGATCATCGACGACCTGGCCTGTTGCGATCTACTTGTGCTCGACGATCTGCGCATCGACGGGCTGACCCCGTGGAGCCGCAGCAAGTTCCTGAAATTGATCAATCGCCGCTGGGAAGGCCAGATGCCGATCGTGGTGACGAGCAACTTCACGCTGAACGAACTGGCTTACCCCGATGATCAAATGGGCTTCGATGCGGCGATGCTATCGCGCCTCGTGGGCTCGACCATCCGTCTCACGCTCAGCGGCGATGATTTTCGCCTCAAGCACAAATATCAGGCTGTGGATGCGGTACGCCGGCAGCGCATTCACGCTGGATAAAACTTTGACCCAGGAGGTAGTATGAAAGACTGGTTGTATCAAGACATCACGGCCGACATCATCAGCGCCTACTACAAAGTCTACAACTCGCTCAAGCACCGTCGCGCCTACAGCGAGGAAAACTTTGCGCAGGCCCTGCTGCTGGAACTGGCGCGCAGGCAGCGCTCGGCCAAAGCCCAGGTCGCGGTGCAGCGACGGTATGAGGGCCAGCGGATCGGCCATGATTTTGTCGATCTGGTCATCGACGACAAGGTGATCGCCGAAGTCAAGAAAGTACCGGCGATCAAAGAGGTCCACCTCGATCAGCTGCGCACCTACTTGCTCGACGGCAACTGGGCGGTCGGCCTACTGCTGAATTTCGGCGGAGACGAGCCGGAGTTTCGTCGGCTTGAGAATCGGCCAGCATCCGAATCTTCTCAGAAGCGAGATGAGCGATGACCCTCTTCCCTGTGATCGGTTATTCAACAGCCGAACTTCAGGCCGAATATCAACGCGGCCTGAGTGAGGGCCAGCTGCGTTGCCGGCAGGGTCTGTACGAAACACTGCAACAGCTGATGCCCGTGGTCGCGAACCGGCTTGCTCAATCCTTTCCGCCCAGCCTGACCATGATGATTCAACAGCTGACTGAAGCGTGGTCGGTCGAAATCGATCAGCGACGCCAGGCGCAAGCCCGTCTGGAAACCGAGAACCGGCAACTCCAGGCAAAAGTGAATGGCCTGGAAAAAAAGTGGGTCGAAACTCGACCGGACGAACTGCGCTCACGGATCAGCACCTTGATCACTGAGCAGCTGGCGTTGCAGGATCAGGTGAACCAGCTGCTGGCCGAGAGCCTTGACACCCAACTCGCGCACGCGGCCCAGACCGAGGGACTGCAGACCGAAGTCAAGCGGCTGGAAGACCTCATCGTGAAATACGAACACCAGAGCCGTCCGCAAAACACAAAACACTAGATCGAGCTACGCAGCAAGACTCTTTCTGTTTTGTAGGACTATTTTGTAAAGGATAAATCATGCTCAACGACACTACCTCAACTGAACTGGAACACCTCACGCCGCTCGCCCAAACCCTCCTCGAACGGGTCTTTGTCCTGGGTCTCCTCGACACCGACCACCTGAAGGACCTGCAAGTGGACCGCGGTCAGCGCGACCAGGCTTTGGCGCAGTTGGTGGACGCCGGCTGGCTCAAGCCGATCAAACTCGCCGGTCATCTTCGCGCGGGTCGCACGGGCCGACCACCCCTCACGTTTGCCTTGACAGCCAGCGGAGCCGCTCTCGCCACGCAAACGGGAACTCGACGCGCGCGGGCCTATGAACAGACCAACGCGATCAACCAGGCGCACGATGTATGCACCCTGGACATCCGGCTGGCGGCGCTCGCCGCAGGCCGACAGGTTGAAACAGAAAGGAATCTGATCAACACGCCGCACATCGTGCGACCGGATAACCTCGTGACATTGACGGACGGGACTTTGATCCTCGTCGAAACTGAAGGCTACGCCGACGCTGGCCAGCGGGCTCGTGTGGTCGAAAAGGTCCTGCACTGGAATGCCTGTGCCTCGGGTCTGCGGCAACTCAAGGCCGATCTCAAGATTCGCGTGTTGTTCAACGTCAAACCCGGCTCGGCCCTTGAAGAAACATGGGAGGTGTGGACGCAGTCGATCGCGGCGGCACACCGCAGCTTGGGTCAACCACCGGTCATCCAATTCTGGGGTAAGGCTCTGCCAGAATTCCTGTCAGCGCCAGTCTGGGATAGCGTGGAGGGATTCATCCGACTCGATGATCCTTCGCGCGTGAAAGACTTCGGCCTCTCGCCTGCCCAAGAAAAGGCTCTGGACGCACCGGTGAAGGCACTCGATCTTTTGCCGCCGGCCTTGCGCCGCCAGCCGATCGCGTATGCCGACGACATCGTCCGACTACGCGCGCATGGTCACTATTTCGCCCGCCACCTCCACACCGAGCTGCCCCGCTTCTCGCCGGAGTTTTTTGACCTGGTCCGGGAGATTCGTGGCGTCGCCTTTTCCGCCGACAAACTCGAACAACTCTCGATCCCTGTCGCCGCCCTGATGATGCTACGCATCTACATCCTGCACTATCCCGATCTGCAGCAGGCCCTCACCACCGCGTATCGCAAGTTCAAGCATACCCAGAGCGTCATGATGGCTCTGCATCTGGCCTCACGGCTGGTCAATACCTTCCTGGACTTTCACGGACTGCGCCATGATCATCCCGCTTGCCGCGTCTGGGTTCAACCGCCTGATCTGGATGGTGAACGAGGCTCCGACTTTACGGTGGCCGTGAATCTGAATCTAACCCGCACGCGTGAAATCGGGGAGTACAGTAACTGGGAGGAGTTTCAGCGGGATACTGGTGAGGCGTTGGCCTGGGTCTTGCAGCAGTTGATCGATTACCCGCAGGTGCTGGGCATCGATGGCACGCCACGGGATTCCCAGCAGAAGAAAGAACAGTAGCAACACACTGCTGTGTTCAGAAGCAGCGGGGCGGCGGAGGAATTCCTCCGCCGCCCCGCTGGCATTTCTAGTCAGCGGAGCAGATCCGCGATTTGGTAACTGAGCATGGTTTGGCAATCTCGCTTTCAGACAGGTTATTCGCCGCGTGAATCCGCATCGACAAATAATCATGCTCGTGCTGTGCCAGCCGCGCGATCTGCGCTTACTTCTGATGAATCGATCGCACGAAGGCAATCAGGTTTGTCAGATCAGTTTCCGTCAACGCCGGATTGCCGCCCTTGGGGGGCATATCGACCTTGTTCGTGTTGGCGGGGTCGCTGGCCGGGCGGCCCTTTTTGATGAAATCTATCAACTGCTTGTCGGTCTGCCCTGCCACAAACTCGCTAGTCGTCAGATCCTTGCCCAGTCCCGGCAACCCCTTGGCGTCCGGCCCGTGGCATGAAATACACGTGCCTTCGAAAACAACCTTACCCTTTACGGCATCGCCTGCAGGCGCCGCCGGTTTCTGGCTGGTCGTGGTCGCGCCACCGCCGCCCCCGCAAGCGGACAGGGCCAACGCGGCGACGGCCAATACGAGAATGAACAAGGTACTCCATGATACTTTCTTCATCGAAATTCCTCCTTGAGTATTGATTTGTCACTGATCGAAATCGATCGTTGATCAACCGGTGGAGTGCTGCTTAAGGCATGTGCGACATACCGCTCATAGGCTGCTGGCGGATTTCGTCAAACGTCATGATCTTCACGCCGTATTTCTGCGCGGCGGCTGCGGCGGCCGCCCGATCGGCATACGCGGCGATACCGTGCGCCATCGGCGTCTGAATCCTGGGACTGACGATGAAGAACGCCTGCTCCGCGCGCAGCCAATTTTCCGACGGATAATCATGTACGAAGTAGGCTTTCACCTTCGTGCCGGGATGAGCGGCGTAATGGCTCACCAGATCGCCGATGTCGTCGAACTTGTGCGCTGTGCCGTCTTCTTCCACTGCCGCAGCCGCAAACTTCGCGTCACTGATTAGCATGCCGCAGGCGTCGCAGACATCCTCGCCATAGTGCATCTCCGGCGGCCGGACTTCCGCTGGACCGCTGCTGCACGCAGCCAGAAAAATGACCAATGACAAATGAATAATGATCAATGCAAAACGAGTGATCTTCATAAGGTGTTCCTCTTACGCGTCACCGCGTCGGACGAAAATCGCAGCGGTCGCCAGCAACGGCGCGATAATCCAGAACACTAACCAGCCGATCAAGATCGGCAGCAGCCACGCGCCCAATGTCCGCACGGCATACAGGCCGGCTGGGCCAAGCGTTTCTAATGACGATTGCAACCCGTAAATCGCTGCGACCTTAAATACTTGCAGCGGGTTCAGCAGGGTCAGACCTAACAACGCCTGAACGTTGACTTTCAACGTCAGCACGGCCCCCATCAACGCCAGATCGCCCAGAAACACCAGTGCCAGCCAGACCACCATCGCCGCGCCGGTCGCCATCGCCGCACGCTTGCTCAGCGTCGAGAGCAACACGCCGAGGCTGAGTGCTGCCAGCGCCAACAGCAGTGACAGGCCGACGAGC
>JAGOBP010000323.1 GCA_017999195.1 Thermoflexales bacterium | reverse complement strand
ACCACCAACACCGGCCCGAAGATTTCTTCCTGCGCGATGCGCATATCGTTGCGCACATCGGTGAAGATCGTCGGGGTCAGATAGTGGCCGTTGGCCAGCTCAGGATCGGTCGGGCGGTGGCCCAACAGCGCAGGTGTCGCGCCTTCTTCCAGGCCAAGCTGAATGTAACCCTCGACCGACTTCAACTGGCCCGCGCTGATCAGCGGCCCGAGGTCGGTTGCGCCGTCGCCGGGCAAGCCCACCTTAATCTTGCTGGCGCGATCGATCAAGCGCTCCATGAAGGTGTCATAGATGCTGCTGGGCACGAAGAGACGCGTGCCGCTTTCGCACGCTTGCCCGTTGTGCATGAACGTCGCCCATAAACTGCCGTCGATGGCGATGTCCAAATCGGCGTCGTCCAGAATGATGTTGGGACTCTTGCCGCCCAGTTCCAGCGTGACCTTCTTGATGGTGCTGGCGGCTTGAATCATCACTTGCCGACCGACCTCGGTGCTGCCCGTGAAGGCGATCTTGTCCACCAGCGGATTAACGCACATCTCCGGGCCAACCACGCCGCCGGGGCCGGTGATCATGTTCAGCACGCCGGGCGGCAACAGGCCGGTATCGTGAATGATCTCCATCATCTTGAGGGCGCTCAGCGGCGTGTAACTGGCGGGCTTGATGATGATGCAGTTGCCCGCCGCCAACGCGGGCGCCATCTTCCACACCGCCATCAGGAAGGGGAAGTTCCACGGGATGATCTGGCCGCACACGCCGATCGGTTCGCGGCGCACGAAGTTGTAACTCAACGTCGGAAACGTGATCTGCGGCACCGGCTCTAACGGCTCAAAATCGGCCAGTTTGGCAAAGTGGCGGAAGTGCAGCAAGCCCACAGGAATATCCATGAGGTTGGCCTTGCGCCACGTGCAGCCGCCGTTCATCATTTCCAGATCGGCAATCTCGGCCTGGCGCTCTTCCAGCGCATCCACGATCTTATGCATGATGCGCGAGCGCTCGCCCGGTGACATGTTGGGCCACGGGCCGCAATCGAAGGCCGTGCGGGCGGCTTGAATGGCCGCGCGCGTGTCCTCGATGTTGGCCTGCGCGACCTGCGCCAACACGCTGCTATTCGAGGGATCGTAGGCGGGATCGAATCGCGCAGAGCGCGGGGCACGCCACTGACCGTTAATGTATAAGTTCCAAACAGGCACAGCGTCAGACATACTCAGAGCCTCCTTGGTTAATCCAGGTCGATTTGTGAGTCATCCGGTACGGGCAAGCCCAATTCAGCCAGGCGGATCAGGGCATCAAACGAGGTGACCTGGAATTTTTCGCTGATCACATCAGGGGTCCGCTCGGCTTCGGGCAGCGCGCGAATCCACTCGGCCGGCATCAGCAGGCAGCGCGCAAAATATTTCACCTCGCGGCGGGCGGCCAGCAGGGGCGCTTCAAAGCCGGCCGCGCGCGCCGCAGCGCTGTCGGAGATGTAGCGATACAGCAAGCGCGCTTCAGCCAAACGCGGCGCATACCGGTACAAGCCGTGGCCAATGATGGAACTGACTTGTTCGGGATTGCTGTCCCATAAATCCAAGACGGGATGGCGCAGCATGTCATCCACCGGCACGGGCGGCGCAGTAACCTGATAGTGTTCAAGCAGACGCTGGGCCAGCAAGTGAATACGCGCCCGGGTATCGGGGGGAGTGGGTGCGGTCGGGTCCGAATCGGTTTGAGAGGACATAAGCAACCTGAAGAAAACCCGTGAAGATTGGCGCAAATCGATTATACCATAGCGACCGCCTGGCTCTGGTATAATCCGCCGCGATCAAGGGGGGAAAATGAAGGCACTCGACACGGTTTCACTCTACATCCGACGGCAGGCGGCCAATCCGCTGCGCTACATCTGGGAACAATTCTGGTTGTTCACGTTCGGCTGGATTCCAACCATCATCGGTATTGGGCTGCGCGGCTTCGTTTATCGGTTGATCTTGAAGATGGATGGCCTGGCCGCGATCGAAAACAACGTGCGTTTACGGTTCGCCTCCAACATCCGATTGGGCGCACGCGTCTATCTGGACCAGAATGTGTACATTCACGCCTGCCCCAACGGGGTCACCATCGGCGACGATACGCTGGTGATGCACGGCTCGATCTTGCATGTGTATAACTTTCGCGGGATGAAGCAAAGCGGTATCACCATCGGCAAGAACAGCCTCATCGGTGAGCACAACGTTATTCGCGGGCAGGGCGGGGTCACGATCGGCGATCGGGTGTACACGTCGCCGTTCGTGCAGATCGTGTCCGTCAATCACGTCTTTGATGATCCGACTGTGCCCTTCATCGATCAAGGCATCACGGCAGAAGGCATCGTGATTGAAGACGATGTGTGGATTGGCTCGGGCGTGGTGATTACGGACGGCGTGCGCATCGGCAAGGGTGCGGTCGTCGCCGGGGGCGCAGTCGTCACGAAGAACGTCGAGCCGCACACGATTGTGGGCGGCGTACCCGCCAAGGTCATCCGCACGATCACGGGCGAGAAAACCACGGGCGACCGGATTGTTTATCATTTGTGAATCGGTGAAAATGACAAGATGACAAGATGACGCGCTACGCGCGAGATGACAAGATGATCTCGAACCAAGCGATCATCCCTTCATCTTGTCATCCTGTCATCTTGTCAGGACTTCAACATGACTTCTGTTTCAACACCAACCAACAGCCGCAAATGGCTCGTCCTGCTCGCGATCGGCGTGGGCACGTTCATGTCCGCGTTGGACGGCAGTGTGGTCAATACGACGCTGCCCGTCATCACGCGTGATTTTGGCAGCGAGGTGGCGACCACCGAATGGGTGGTGACGATTTACCTGCTGGTGGTGAGCGGCCTGTTGTTAAGTTTCGGCCGCCTGGGTGATCTGCGCGGCCACAAGCCGGTATATCTGACGGGCTTCACCATCTTCATCGTCAGTTCGGCGCTGTGTGGGCTGGCGCAGTCGCCGCTGATGCTGATCGCGTCACGCGCGATTCAAGCACTGGGCGGCGCGATGTTGTTTGCCAACTCGCCCGCGATTTTGACCAAGAATTTCCCGGCGAAAGAGCGCGGGCGCGCGCTGGGTTTGCAAGGCACGATGACGTATCTGGGCCTGACGGCGGGACCATCGCTGGGCGGCTTGCTGACCGAACACTTCGGTTGGCGGGCGGTGTTTTACATCAACGTGCCCGTGGGCCTGCTGGCGCTGTGGCTGAGCTGGCGCTTCATCCCCAAGGATGTCCCGGCCGAGAAGGCCGAGAAGTTCGATCGGGCGGGGGCGGCCGTTTTCATGGCGGGCTTGGTCGCGCTCTTGTTGGGCTTGAATCAAGGTTCAAGTTGGGGTTGGTCTTCACCGGCCATCATCGGTTTGTTGATCGGCGCGCTGGTTTTGTTGGCGGTGTTCATCGTCGTCGAGCGCCGCGTTGCCAATCCCATGCTGGATCTGTCGCTGTTTCGCAGTCGCACTTTTTCCGCCTCGACGGCCAGCGCGGTTTTGAATTACGTGTGTGTCTATACGATTCTGTTTCTGCTGCCGTTCTATTTGATTCAGGGCCGCAGTCTGTCCCCGTCACAGGCCGGGTTGATTCTGACGACGCAGCCGATTGTGATGGCCATCATCGCGCCGATCAGCGGCCAGTTGTCCGATCGGATGGGCGCGCGCGTGTTGAGTGTGTTTGGCATGGTGGTGATGGCGTTTGGCTTGTGGCTACTGTCGCGGTTGACGGTTCAATCGCCGCTCAGCGAAGCGACGCTGGCCCTGGCCGTGGTGGGCCTGGGCACAGGGTCGTTCATCGCGCCGAATAGCAGTGCGTTAATGGGCGCGGCCCCGCGCCATCGACAGGGCATCGCGGCGGGCGTGCTGGCGAGTGCGCGCAACGTGGGCATGGTGCTGGGCGTGGGCCTGGCGGGCGCAGTGTTCACAACGGTGCAGGCTCAAAGCGGCTCAGTGGTCACGGCCGTCACGACGAGCTTCGCCGTGGCCATCGGCCTGGCCGTCCTCGGAATTTTCACTTCGGCGATTCGTGGTGCATAATTGCAGCATCCGCACGCGCGACGCGAGGCTGCATGATCGATAAGATCAAACATCTCCTGATTGGTCCGCCCTTACCCACTTTTCAACTGGCCGATAACCGACTCAATAAATTGCGCGCACTGGCGGCGTTCTCGCCGGATGCGTTGTCGTCGATTGCGTATGCCAATCAAGAGATTTATCTGGGCTTGATCGTGGCGGGCAGCGCGGGCCTGGCGCTGGCGTGGCCCATCGGGCTGACGATTGCCGGGCTGTTGTTTATCGTGGCGCTGTCGTATTTTCAGACGATCCACGCGTATCCATCGGGCGGCGGATCATTCATCGTGGCACGCGCCAATCTGGGCACGCTGGCAGGCTTGATCTCCGCGACGGCGCTGCTGCTCGATTATCTGCTGAATGTGGCCGTCAGCACGACGGCGGGCGTGGCCGCGATTGCGTCGGCGTTTCCGGCGTTGTGGCCGTATCGCGTGGAGTTGGCGCTGGTGGTGCTGGTCGTGATCACGGTGATCAATTTGCGCGGTCTGCAAGAGACGGGCACCGTGATGGCCGTGCCGGTATATATTTTCCTGTTGGCCTTCTTCGCGATGCTGGTGGTGGGTGTGATCCGCTTGTTCATCGAAGGGCCAGGCTCGTTGAGCGCGACCGCGCCACTGCCCACGCAGGAGTTGAGTTTATACATCGTCTTGCATACCTTTGCCACGGGCTGCACGGCGTTGACGGGCATCGAGGCGATTAGCAATGGCGTGCCGGTCTTCAAGCCGCCAGAGTCGAAGAACGCGGGCCGCACTTTGATCGCGATGGCGATTTTGATGGGCGCGTTGTTTGTGGGCAGCATCGGGTTGACGCAGGCGTTTGCGGTGGTGGCCGGGCCGGATGAAACAATTTTGTCGGCGTTGGCGCGGCGGGTGTTGGGTGATGGTTTGCCCTATTTCGTGGTTCAAATTTCAACACTGCTGATTCTGGCCGTGGCCGCCAATACCAGTTTTGCAGGCTTTCCGCGCGTGGCAGCGCTGCTGGCCGCCGAAGGTTTTTTGCCGCGCCAGTTGACGGGCCTGGGTGACCGGTTAGTCTTTGCCAACGGTATCGTCGTGCTGTCGATCATCGGCGGCGGGCTGATTGTGCTCTTCAACGGCGACACGCACGCGCTGATTCCGCTGTTTGCCATCGGTGCGTTCCTAGCCTTTACGCTGTCACAGACGGGCATGGTCGTC
>JAGOBP010000322.1 GCA_017999195.1 Thermoflexales bacterium | reverse complement strand
CTCTTGAAGGCTGCGCATGGCCGCCTGGCGCGGGCCGGACAGCCCGGATAGCTACGCTATACTATGCCGCAATGTCTGGCGGCTGTCCATGACTTTCGGACAATCAGCGGCCCAAAATCGGACACAAATCGGCAAAGATGTTAGTTGCCGCCCCGTCGAACATCACCACTCATCCGTAATCAAAACCAAACTCGCACGCCAGGGCCTTTTCAGAGGTCTTGGCGTGCGAGTTTGTGATCAGCGCAGCCGCGCTGATCGTTGTGGACTGTCTTTCGTTGTCGGTTAGCGGCTCAACCTCAAGCGTGTCTACCACGCAACTGGCGATAGCGGCGAATCAGCGCATTGGTCGAACTATCATGCTTGAGGTCAGGCGAGGCCGTGCTTTCCAGTTCGGGGATGATGCGCTTCGCCAACACCTTGCCCAGTTCAACGCCCCACTGATCGAACGGATCGATGTTCCAGATCGCGCCTTGCGTAAAGACACTGTGTTCATACAAAGCGATCAACGCGCCCAGGACGTGCGGCGTAAGCCGATCGGCGAGCAGGACTGTGCTGGGCCGATTGCCCTCAAACGTGCGGTGCGGCACCAGCCAATCGGGTGTGCCTTCGGCCGCCACTTCGGCGGCGGTTTTGCCAAATGCCAACGCTTCGGCTTGCGCGAAGATATTCGACATCAAAATGTCATGATGTTCGCCGATCGGATTAAGCGTGTTGGCAAAGCCGATAAAATCGCAGGGGATCAACTTGGTGCCTTGATGGATCAACTGGTAAAACGAGTGCTGCCCGTTGGTGCCCGGTTCGCCCCAGAAGATCGCGCCAGTTTGATAGTCAGCAATGACGGCGCCGTCGAGGGTGACGTGCTTGCCATTACTCTCCATGGTGAGCTGCTGCAAATAGGCCGGAAAACGCTTCAAATACTGATCGTAGGGCAGCACGGCCACGGTCTGAGCGTCGAAAAAATCGGTATACCACAGACCCAGCAGGCCCATCAACACCGGCAGATTCCGCTCGAACGGCGCGGTGCGGAAGTGCTCATCCATGGCGTGAAAGCCTGCCAACATCGCTCGGAAATTCTCCGATCCAAGGGCCAGCATCGTTGATAAGCCAATGGCCGAGTCCATCGAATAACGCCCGCCCACCCAGTCCCAAAAGCCGAACATGTTAGCCGTGTCGATACCGAACTTCGAGACTTCCGCCGCGTTGGTGGACACGGCCACAAAATGCCGGGCAATCGCCGCATCATCTTTCAAGGTCGCCAGTGTCCAGGCCCGCGCGGAATGCGCATTGGTCATCGTCTCCAACGTGGTGAACGTCTTGGACGAGACAATAAACAGGGTTTCCGCCGCATCGAGATCGCGCGTGGCTTCCGCAAAGTCGGTACCATCGACATTAGACACAAAACGGAAGGTCAGGTCGCGCACCGAATAATGCCGCAGCGCTTCATAGGCCATGACGGGGCCGAGGTCGGATCCGCCGATGCCGATGTTGACGATATTGCGAATGCGCTGGCCCGTGTAGCCAAGCCATTCGCCGCTGCGCACGCGCTGCGAGAATTCAGCCATTTTATCGAGGACGGCGTGAACCTGGGGCACCACGTCCTGGCCGTCTACCAGAATCCGCTGATCACGCGGCGCGCGCAAGGCCACATGCAAGACCGCCCGGTTTTCAGTGACGTTGATCTTGTCGCCGCGGAACATCGCCGCGATGCGCTCGCGCAACCCGCCTTCGTCAGCCAGGTTCAGCAACAACCGCAGCGTTTCCGCCGTGAGGCGGTGTTTGGAGTAATCCAGGTACAGGCCCGCCGCTTCCGCCGTGAACCGTTCACCGCGCTGGGCGTCCTCGGCAAACAACGTCCTTAGATGAACATCCTTGATCTGTCGATAGTGGCTGGACAAGGCCTGCCACGCCGCGCGTTGGGTGATCGAGTGATGGTCAGTCATGGTGTAAGGAGCTCCGCCTCAAAGGATGGGCCAATCATACGCTAATTCGGGCGCGATTTCCAGCGGCTGCCCGGGCGGTGTAACGCGCGATCGGTGTCGGCAACCTCGACGGACACCGGCCGTCAATCGTCCGCCACGCTCATGATCATCCGTTCAAGCATGTGCTGTGCCCAAAATAAAGCCCATCGGATGGTATAATCTCGATCAGCCGATTCCGAGTGATGTCGAGTTATGTCCTTCAATCCACAAAATCCGCTGGTCGTCCAATCCGATAAAACTGTCCTGCTCGAAACGCAAAACGACCTGTACGAAGAGGCGCGCGATGCGTTGGCGCGCTTTGCCGAACTGGAAAAAAGCCCGGAATATCTGCATACGTATCGCATCACACCGCTCTCCCTGTGGAATGCGGCCGCGGCCGGTTTACAAGCCGACGAAGTGCTGCGGTCGCTCGATCAATTCTCCAAGTACGATGTGCCGCCCAATGTGCGCACCGATATTGTGGAGCAGATCTCGCGCTATGGCCGCATCCGCCTGACGCGCCACAACGGCGACCTGCTGGTCCAGTCCGACGATCGCCCCCTCATCGCCGAGATCGCGCGGCACAAAACCATCGTGCCGTTGATCAAATCTCAGCCCGATGATCACTCGTTGATCGCCGATCTGGTGCATCGCGGCCGTTTGAAGCAGGCGTTGGTGGGTTTGGGCTATCCCGCGCAAGACGAGGCCGGTTACACCGAAGGCCGCGAACTACCGTTCCAACTGCGTAATCCCACCCTGAACAACGAACCCTTTAGCTTGCGACATTATCAACGTGAAGCCGGCGACGTCTTTTACGCGGGCGGCTCGGCCAGCGGCGGCAGTGGCGTCATCGTGTTGCCGTGCGGCGCGGGCAAGACCGTCGTGGGCATGGCGGCGATGGCGGCGCTGCAAACCGCCACGCTGATTCTGTGCCCGTCCACCGTGGCGGTGCGCCAATGGATCAGCGAACTGCTGGATAAGACCTCGCTGACGGCCGATCAAATCGGCGAGTATTCCGGGCTGGAAAAACAGGTGCGCCCGGTCACCATCAGCACGTATCAGATCATCACGTATCGACCGCGCAAGACGGGCGGCTTTCCGCACTTTGCGTTGTTCGATCGCGAAGAGTGGGGCTTGATCATTTACGATGAAGTCCATCTGCTGCCCGCGCCTGTGTTCCGCGTCACGGCCGAGTTGCAAGCGCGACGACGCCTGGGCTTAACGGCCACCCTCGTGCGCGAGGACGGTCACGAGAAAGATGTCTTCTCGCTGATCGGCCCCAAGAAGTATGACGTGCCGTGGAAAGTGCTGGAAAAACAGGGCTGGATTGCCACCGCCGAATGTCACGAGATTCGCCTGAACTTACCCGACGATCTGCGCATGGAGTATGCCCTGACCGATGAGACGCAGAAGTATCGCTTTGCCGCCGAGAATCCGGTGAAGCTGCGCGTGCTCGATCAGCTGATGGCGAAACATCGCGATGACAACGTCTTGATCATTGGACAATACATCGATCAATTGGAGAAGATTGCCGACCATCTGCACGTCCCGATCATCACCGGCGAGACGAAGGTGGCCGATCGAGAAAAACTGTACGCGCAATTTCGATCGGGCGAGATCACGACGCTCGTCGTCTCCAAGGTCGCCAACTTCGCCATCGATCTGCCCGATGCTAACGTCGCCATTCAGGTGTCGGGCACGTTTGGTTCGCGGCAGGAAGAGGCGCAGCGGCTGGGGCGCATCATGCGGCCCAAGCGCAACGGCCTGCTGGCGCACTTCTACTCGCTGGTCACGCGCGACACGCGCGATCAGGAATTTGCGGCCAATCGGCAGTTGTTCCTGACCGAACAGGGCTATCAATACGACATCATTTACGAAAACGAAGTGGCCGATTTTCAGCCCGCCACGTTGGCGAGTGAAGCGCTGCATCTGCGGCCGCGGCATCTATCGGTGCCCTCAGCATGACCACACTTGATGAACTCACCGACGACATCATAGCCGCCTATGCCTCGTCTAACGCCTTCGCGCGCGGGCGCACCCTGTATCAACGCGGCGCCGTGCAAGAGCGCCTGCTAGTTGACGACGTTGTCCTGGATGCGCTCGTACAAGATGGCAAGACCGATTACACCCTACAGATTCACTTTGAAGGCGATGCGCTCTTGGTCGGCTGCGAGTGTCGCGAAGGGCAGCGTAACGTATGCGCGCACATTGTCGCCGTGCTGCTGGCCTGGGTTCACGAACCGGACTCCTTCGAGCGTGAGGATGACTTAGACGCGGACGACCTGGCCGACTTCGATCTGGACGAAGTGGTGGACCTGGAAATGTTGCCCCCCGCGCCTGCGACCGCCAGTGCGCCGCCCCTCGATGCCGAACGCGAAGTGGCGAACATGCTGGGCCAGCTGACTGTGGCGCAGCTGCGCGAATTGGCCGCGCGTTATCACTTGACCATCGGCGGCACGTCTCGCGAACCGTTCATCAAACCGCTGTCCAAAATATTGTCGCAGCCCGAAGCCGTCAGACGCGCGTGGCCAACGCTGTCGCGGCCGGCGCAAAAATTACTGGGCACGCTGCCCCTAATGCGCTCGAACAATCTGGTCTTCCCGCAACAGGCGAAGCAGGCCTTTCAGATGATCGACGGCAAGGCCGCCGCCAGCTTCGCTGCGCTGCTGCGCGAACTCACCAACGCCGGGCTGGTCTTCGCTTTTCAGCAGCAACTCATCAGTGTGCCGTCGCAGCTGGGCATGGTGCTGCCGCCCGACGCCGATTATGGCCCGCAACCGGATGATGTCGTCCGCCTGAAGCCCCAGACGCCCGCGCCCGCGCCGCTCGATTTTGCCTCGCTGACGATGCGCCTGGCGTTGGTGCTCAAAGCGAACCCCGATCGTTTCACGGCGCGACAGTGGCCCGTCTCGCACCCCATCGAGCAGCAATACTTCGGGCTGGCAGGCTGGCCGCATTATCCGGCCGAACTGGACGCGCTGAAGTATGAGAAGTTAGCCAGCAATCAAATCTACGGCAAATCGTTTGGCGTGCCGCCCGCGCCGTCCCCCGTGATCGATGAGGCGCGCGACGAATTGGCGGGCGCGGTCGGGGTTACGCCCGATCGGCTGGATTTTGCCCTGCGATTGTTGATCGCGATCGGTTTGGTGAAGGCCGTGCCCCAACAGCCGCTCAGTCTCATCGAGCGCGCCTTCAACGATTGGCTGACGCGCCCCTTGCTCGATCGGGCGAATCGCTTGTTTACGGCTTACGCCAACCTCAATACGTGGACCGAACTCGATCGCTTGTCGGAACTGCATCATCCC
>JAGOBP010000321.1 GCA_017999195.1 Thermoflexales bacterium | reverse complement strand
TTGATCGTGGCCGCGTGCCGATCGAGATCGATGCGCAGGTCGCGAATCTGGATGATCTGCGCGGGCTTCAGCGCGCCACTCGATCGGCGCAGAATGGCCTTGACGCGCGCTACGACTTCCTGCGGATTGAAGGGCTTGGTCAGGTAATCGTCCGCGCCCAGTTCTAGGCCGATCAACTTGTCCACATCTTCCACGCGCGCGGTGAGCATGAGAATGGGCATGCTGGCGAGGTTGGCATCGCCGCGCAGAATGCGCGTGATTTCCAGTCCGTCGCGCTTGGGCAACATCAAGTCCAGCACGATCAGATCGGGCTTCTCGCGGCGGATGGCGTGCAGCGCTTCTTCGCCGTCATACGCCGTGAGTACGGTAAAACCACTCTGCTGCAAGTAAGACTGCACCAGTCGCGCAATTTGTCGGTCGTCGTCTACTACCAGGATTCGTTGGGACATGATGTGATTATAGCGTAAAACGTACTGCGTAATCGTATCGGTTACGCAGTACGCATTACGTCTTACTTGCTTTGCAGTGCCGCTACGGCCACCCGCACCGGATCAACATCCGCCAGCTTGCCAGTGTTAATCAGGTCTTTCAGCCCGATGTTCGGATCGGTATCGGCGGGCAGGTTCAGCGCGAGCAGTAATTGATCGAGCGGCACCGCGCATTGATCGGCTACTTCGCGCAGGGTCATGCGGCCTTTGATCTGATCGGCGGGCAGGATTTGTCCGGCGGGCAGCGGCGTGGGGCCAAGCCCCGTGCCCGTGCCAGCGCCCGGCCCGGTGTGCGTGCCCGTGACGGGCTGCGTATGCACGATCGGGGTGGCGGTGGGTGGCGGCAGTGGCGTCGGTGTCGGCTCGACCTTCGGCTCCGCCATCGGCTCCATTTCGTGATCGCCACTCATCATCTCTTCCGGCACATAGCCTTCTGGCGCGCCCAACTTTTCACGCAGGCCGCTCACTTCAAAGCCGGGCACGATGCCTTCCAGTTCTTTCAGGGCCGTCGAGGCAGGGACATCCAGCGGGATGTTACCGGCCGCATACAACTGCTCTTTGGAAATCTTCATCCCATCCATGATTTGCTGCAACGTCATCCAGCCCTTCAAATCAACGGCGGTCATGTTTTCAAGATTGACCGACGTGCGCCCACTGGTGGCCCAGAAGCCGCCCGCTTGCGCAATGAGCGACGAACCCAACAACGCCGCAATCACAATAATCGGCACGAGAAACGGATTGACACGCATCACTTCACCTCCGCGGTGACCGGCGACTTCAAAATCGGGTCCAGCCACACCGGTTTAAGTTGCACTTCCAAGACGCCGTGGCGCGGGCACGATTCCACGCAATTCAGGCAGCCGATGCAATCGCTGCTGACGGTGTTCACCGTCGCGACGGGCAACTTCACCGGGCACGGGCGCTCGCACACATTGCAGCCCTTGCAGCCGTCGGCCTGACGTCGAATGCGCAGCAGACTGAATTTACCGAATAGACTAATCGTGCCGCCCAGCGGGCACAGATAGCGGCACCACGCGCGCTCGATGAAGAACGAGCCGCCGATGATGAGCAACGCGATCGAGTACGCGGGCCAATTCGCTTCGAGGTTGAACTCGAACAGCCAGCCCAGGCCAAAGATGGTGCGATACGGATCGAAATCGGCGAACCACAATTTCACGGTACTGATGGTTTGGAACAACACGAGTGCCAGGATAAGGTAACGGCCATAGCGCAAGACCCGATCGGCCTTCGGTGCGACCAAGATCTCCTTGATTTTCAGGCGTTTGCGCAGACCCGTCAGCGCATCTTGCAGCGTGCCGAAGGGACAGGCCCAACCGCAGAACGCGCCGCCCGCCACGATGACGCCGATGCCCAGACCGGCCAACAGCACAAGATTGCTCAGGTGCGTCTTGGGCACGAATTGCCCGCCGCTGGAGAGGTAACGCCACAAGGTCTCGATGCCGCCGAACGGGCACAACGCATCGATGGAAGGTACTGCGCCGTCTTCGGTGGCCAGGTTGTGCATCACGGCCATGACGACGATGTAGCCCAGAAAGGCCAACTGCGTCAAGCGGCGCGCGCGCTGTGTCCACACGATGCGCTTGCGATAGTCTTTGGCGTTGAGTTTGGGCTTGGGCTGCAGAGTGATGGGGCTGACAGTCATGAGTCTACTCCCGAATTGAAGATGTCTTCTTGCCGAAGATGTTCTGATAATAGCGGCGAGGTGTGGAGAAGTTGTGGAGATCGGGTGCTTGAGTTGTGGAAAAGGCTAACCGCAGAGATCACAGCGGGCGCAGAGAATGTTACTGTTCTCTGCGCCCGCCGCGTCCTCTGCGGTTTGAAATTAGTGGTTGCCTTGGCCGCCCTTGCCGCCGTTGCCACCTGCGCCGCCCGCCCACAGCGGTCGCCCGCTGGCGTCGCGCAGGGTCAGCGTCTGGCCGGTCGTGTCGTTGACGACACTGCTGGCCTGGAACTGGCCGTTCTCATAGAAGCCGGTCACCGTGACGTGATCGCCCGCAGTATAGGCCGCGCCTTGCGCGCTGACGTAGCGGCTCTGGCCCAATTGCACCCACAGCGGCGCGCCGTCATCCGTGGTCACGCTGATACCCACACCGTCGAAACTCTGCACCACGCCCGCGATGGTCACGGTCTGCGTGATGTTCGCTTGCGGCGTGCCCGGGGTTGTGTTAGTCGTCTGGCCCTGTCCACCGTTGCCGCGCCCCTGCCCTTGCGTCTGCGTGCCGGTCTGCGCCTGCCCCTGACCTTGCCCGCCGTTGCCCTGCCCGTTACCGGCTACGGCTTGCGTCTGCACCGCGCCCTGCGCCGCCACCGATTTGCCCGTCAGGGCATCCGCCACACCGACCACCACGGCACCAATCACCACTACCGCCAACATGCCCAACAAGACTTTCTTAAACATTTTATTTTCTCCTTAAAGTTGTAGCGAGACAAATTTTTGTCTGGAATGTTCTCGCGTTGTTGAGCCTATTTTGCCGCAGACGCGTGGAGAAATGATGGAGAAATTGGCAAGGAGTGGTGAAGGGCGCCTCACCCCCGGCCCCTCTCCTCTCGACGAAAAACGGTCGAGTGGAGAAGGGAGATGCTGCGCCCCCTCTCCCGAAATCGTTTGTTTGATTTCGGGAGAGGGGGTTGGGGGGTGAGGCGGTGATTTTGACTTTGCCCCGCGAGGCCACTATACTCAGACCAGTGAGACAGGCCGAGCGTATTTCGTGTTCTGGTGAACGATGAATTCAGTTAATCAACTACGCAAATATTGGTTCGATGTAACAGTAGTTACAGTCGTCGTTGTCGGTGTTCTGGCGACAAGCTGTACATCTGCCAGAATCGAAACGCCTTCAAGCCACATTCTTTCTGAAACTGTAGTCGTCCGGCCGACGAAGACTCTCTCACCAACTGCGACTCATACACCCGTTCCAGTACAGACGATTACCCTAACGCGTCCCCCCACTCCATTTCCGACGCTGATTCCTCCCCAAGTGAGTGTTCGAGTTGCACGAAGTTTGCCGTCGCCAAATGGTAAGTGGATGGCAACATCATTGGTGTTAACATCCGCCATCGAGCCTCAGGATACGGCGCAGGTGTTAAGTTACCATGAACGGCGCACAGTATTGACTGTTACAGATATGGACGGATCCCAAGAATGGACTGTTGAGAATGCAGAAACTGAAGCCTTTCTCGACAATAGAACTGCATGGCCTCTAGCCTGGTCACGGGACAGTAAGCATCTCTATTTCACGCATCGCGAAGGCGGAAATGACGGCTGTTTTGGCACTGATGATTTCTACGGAACGGATTTGCTTAGGTTCAGTCTGGCAGATGCACAGGCAACCAGTCTAGTTCCAAGTGTCGGTTACTGGCTCGCACTATCTCCAGATGAAAGCCAACTGGCGTATTTAAATAGTGACAACTTGATTACCACGGATTTAGTCGTTCGCAATTTGGTGACAGGCGCAGAACGCCGCACACCAGTTGAAGAACGAGTACAGCAACCAGATTCCCGCGCAACCAATCTCATTTGGTCACCAGACGGCAAGGCAATCCTGTATACTGTTAAACTGGCTGTTTGTGGGAATGGTCCCCCATCACATTCGATTGTCCGTATAGAAATAGACACACTACACCGCAAGGTTTTGATTCACGAGGACGCACGACGATTCGTAACCACAAAATGGGATAGTAGCGCCAAAGTGACACTTCAAGACAAAGACGGGAAACAATGGTGGATGAATCCGACCACGGGACAAGTAACTGAAATGCAATAGTCTTCGGTTTACATCCACCGACTATCCGCTTCGCCTATCATTAGACACATGCGGTGCAGTGCTCCTTAAAATCCGACGGCTAAGCCTACCAAGCCCGCGACGCGGGCTTCTTCTTTTCCATTGCCGTCGGTTTGCCCGTATCCGTGGCAAGGCCACGGCGGGCCGCCGGGCGCAACCGATGGCAACTGCCAACCGCCACTCGCAAGGTGCACAGATCTAATCCGCGCCCAACGCGCCGTGACCACCCCTTGATCTTCCGCTATCTCGAGGTCGCCACTTTGCTGCTTTGCGTGAGGCCACCTTTCCCCCTCAAACCCCCACCGCTTCTCCACAACTTCTCCATCGGCCTTTGGGAAAATGAACCCAGTAAGAAGCAGAGCGGGCTTCCACGCCCGCGTGCCCGGCGGCATGAGCGCCGCCCGTGCTTTCCTTGAAAAACCGAGGTCGAAGGAGCAATCATGTCTGAAAGCAAACCCCCTCTGCCACAGCGTGTCTATCGCAGCGCCATCCGTGAGCCGTTCACGGGCGACCGCCGCAGCCGCCTGCGCATCGTCATGAACAACTTGGTCCTGCATTTGCATCCCGCGCAAGTGCCGGTACGCACACTGCGCTTCAGTTATACCTGGGGGCTGGGCGGCCTATCGGCGCTGCTGGTCGTCATCCTCGCCGTGACGGGCGCGATGCTTGAATTTACGTATACGCCTACACCCGACGGCGCGTACAACAGCATCCTCGCCATGAACACCAACGTCTTCTTCGGCGAACTCGTCCGCAACATCCACCACTGGTCGGCCAACCTCATGATCGTCGTGGCGGCGCTGCATCTCTTGCGCGTCTTCTTCACCGGCGCGTTTCGCGCTCCGCGGGAGTTCAACTGGATCATCGGGTTGGTGATGCTCCTGCTCACCGTGCTCGCCAACTTCACCGGCTATCTGCTCCCGTGGGATCAACTGGCCTATTGGGGCATCACCGTCGGATCGAGCATCATCTCCTACATCCCCGTTATCGGTGACGGCCTGTCC
>JAGOBP010000320.1 GCA_017999195.1 Thermoflexales bacterium | reverse complement strand
ATGCAGGGCAGCGCCGTTGGCTGCGCCAGTTGCTCAAAGGTCAGCTGCACGCCGCGCGCCCGCAAGCCGATCGCATGGGCGGCCGCCTTGATGCCGCGCAACGAGACACCCTCGCGCGCGAGGAAACTCTGTTCGCGCAGGGTGCTCAAGGCATAGTCCTGGCCGTAATGTCGCGCGATCATTTGCAGGCACGCCGGCCCGCAATCCATCGCGTCGAACTGTCTGGCAAACGGGAACGGCGTCATTAGTGACAGATCGGATACCGTGACCGGCGCAGGAGTTGACTGCGCGCTCGAATGCTAAAGGTCTGGTTGCCGCTTCCGCCACTGCCGTCGCAGCCCTGGCCGTTCCCGCCATAACAGCAGATATTCGAACTGGCCCCGCCCGCAACTGCCTCCAATTCCCAGTCCTCCAATTCATCTGCCACCAGATCCAACTGCGGCGGGCAGACGAAGTACCAGAGTTGCGGCGTTTCTTCCAACACCGTGATCTCGGCTCCGGCGGGCAGGCAGAATCCAAACAATTCGTCCAGTGCGGCCTTGGGATTCGCCAGCAAACGCTGCCTGAAACCTTCATCCTGCAGCGCGCGGCGCACCACCGCTTCTTCCTCGTCGTCATCCGCCAGGGGGTCCGCCGCCTCAGCCACCGCCTCGGCTTGATCCACTGCCGACAGCCACGGAATGACGACGTGATGCTGCAAGGCCGTGTCTTCCACCACGCGCAGTTCAACGCCCGCCGGCAGCGGCCAGCCCATTTCTTCGGCCAGCACCTGCCCCGGCTGGCTCAACAACGCCGCCCGCAGTTCGGGTTCTTCCGTCAGCCGGAAGATCAGGCATTCGTACATGGCCTGTCGGGTCGCATAGGTCAAGGTGTCCATGTCATCGCTCCTTTTGAAATTCAGTCAGTTCAATTCTTTATACGAAGTGCTAAACTCCACCAACGACGTGAGATACGGCTTCAGGCGATGCTTGATAAACACCACCATCGGCCGATTGGCCATGAGCGTGCGCCACACGCCGCCCACATCCGGCCGATGCCCGTCCTGCGCGTACTGCCGCTTGATCGATTCGGCCAGCAGCGTCGCACCGCAGCCGGTGTGGCGAAAACGCTCGTCCATAAACAACCGATCGTACAGTACGCGCCCCGGCGCGGTGCGGATGGTCAACATCCAGCCGATGACTTCGCCGCGATACCGGACCCCAAGGCTATTCAACGGTTCATACGGCCGTTCGCCCATGACGGGTTCAAGGCCATCGCCATAATGTTCGGTCGTTTGCTGCGCTTCAAGCCGCTGTTGCTCAGCCGCGCTCAGTTCGTGCCAGTCAAATAACTCCGCGCCATCCGGCAGCGGCGGCGCGTGCTGTATCCACGGCGCGGCCAACAGCGCAGCCACCGCCTGTTGGCCGATGACGGCGCAGCGCAGATACGTAAACTGCGGCGCTTGCCAGCCGCAGCGCGCCAACACCTGCTCCCAATGGGCCGTCTCCGGCCGATCGTGCGGATACTCAACATGCAGGCGAGTGTACGGCGAGGCTGCGACTTCCGATTCAAGCCGCTGCAACAACGCCGTGCCGATGCCTTTGCCCCGATACGCAGCCCGCACAAACACCGATCGGACATGCACCGCCTCACAGTCCGCACACCGTTGGGCCAACGCCAACCCGATCGGCTTACCGGCGACCGCGTACCCCACCGCCAGTGTCGAGTCTTGAAACGACGCAAAGTCGTCCAGCAGCGGCCTAAAATGCGGATAAGTCAGCGGCGCATACGCGTGCGCCGTACGAGCGTTGAGGACGGTGATCAAATTCATCGGGCTTATTCCCACACCCAGATATTCGGCCAGCGCTCCGGCACGGCCAGCCGCAGCAATTCATAGCCGATGCCAGCGACGCCGCGAAACAGGCCGGGATTCACGACGCGCGGCGGCAGGTCTTCAAACAGCCGGAAGCCGCCCGCTTGATCGCGGCGCGCCAGCAAGCGCGCCGCTTGTTCCCGGGCCAGTGTCACCCACTCTGCTCGCTTCAACTTCTGCCCGGCGGCCAACAGCAACTCGATGCGACCGAAGTTACCGCAGCACACAAAATCCAGTCCGTCCAGCGGCCAAGCGGCCGTGGTCGTCAACGCGACCTCAAGATCGTCACGCGCTCCCGGCGCGTCGAGGTCGTCCAGCCGGGCCAAGCCGATGCCGGACGCACCATGACAGTAGTTGGGCCAAAACTCAGACGACGCAGCCTCAGCCGCAATGCCCGCCCGCGCCACGTGCCGCAGAGCGGCATCGCCCGTCACACGGAACAAGTGCGACAGCGCGTAAGCAATACCGGCTTGCCCATGCGCCAGACCACTGATCGACACGGTGGGCTGAGCCAAGAGATGATCGCCGCACAGGCGGGCTTGCCGTAAGACTTGCGCGTCGTGCGTAACGTCATACAGCGCCAGCAAACCCAGTATCGCACCCGCCACGCCGTCAAACACATCCAGCCGTTGATCGGCCGCAATCCGCTCGGGCGTGATCAAAGCCGCGACGCGCTGCGCCTGCTCGATGAAGTCATGTTGTGACAGCCACTGCCCGATCTTCACACAGGCATAAATCAATGAGCCAAGTCCGTGCGCTGCGCCCAGGCTGATCGCGCGGGGCAGACGCGTCCCGATCGGGCGCAGGGCCGATCGCGTGAGGTCGCCATAGCCCGCGCCCGGACGAACGGTCTCCATCGCTGCCAGAAACAGGGCGATGCCCGCACTGCCCTGATACAGAAAACGGTCACACGGGCGAAACTGATAGGTTGCCGCATGCTCTTCCGGGATCAGCCACATCGTTGCGCCAGAGGCCGTGGGGATCGCCAGACGTTTGATCTGCTCAGCCAGATCGACGGCGGCCTGTTCAAAGTCCGTGGTCGCTACCGGGCCTCGATCGGGCGGCACCGACCAATCGGGTTGAGGCTTGGCACCGTCAGCCGCTTTGAAATCGAAGACGCTTTGAATCAGATCGATCTGCCGCGCTTGATCGGCCACATCGAATTGCAACAGCGTCCGCCGCAAGGTATGAGCAGTAGGTTCAGCGAAATAATCGGGCAGGACCTCAGTCCTCAGCGACAGATCGGTCGTGTCGGTGCGCGTTTCAAAGTAGGGAATGTCCAGTTGCTCAAGGTCGGCCACTTCGTGTCGGGCGATTTCGGACGGCAGGCCAGACACCGCCAGCACGCGTTCAAGTTCGGCGCGGTGCGCGGCCTTATTCTTCAGAAAGCGCGGCTGCAAAGAACGTCGCAGCGCCCGTTGATAAAGCCGGGTGTCTTGAAAGATCACGCGCAGGGGCAGGCCGTCGAAGGCCGCGCACCACGCCGTGAACTCGGCCTGATGGTCGGCTAGCCAGTCGGCCAACTCGTGAAAGCCCGCCTGCACGGCTGCGGCTTGATCGACAGTAAGATCAGGTGACGTGCGGATGGCCGACAGCCCGCCCAACTCTTGCCAGTGACCGGTCGCGTTCTGCTCCAGGTGCGATAAGAAATGCGTGCGCAGCACGGTCGCCGTAATTCGCTGCGGCTTCAAGCGAAAGTCCGGCTCACGCACGATGGGCGTCAGCAGCGTTTCCAGATCGATCAGCACCGGTTGATCGGCGCAGGCGATGACGTTGTCGTGTTGAAAATCGCTGCCGCCCAGCAGGTATAGCAGCCCCAACAGCCAGCCGCCGCGCCGACAGTAACGCTCAACCTGAAGCGGATCAACGCAGGGGCGCGCGCTCACGCCTTCCATCCAACCATAGGTTGCGCGTCGCACAAAACGCGGGCAAATAAAGGGCCAAGCGAGGCCGGTCGTGTTGAGGTGATGCAGCAAGTCAAACCACGCTTGATCCAGATCGAGATTTCTAGGCTTATAAAACAGCGTGACATTGCGATCAAACGTGACTTGCCAGACGGTCTGCCCGTTGCGATGCGGCTCGGACAATCCGGCGCGGATACTAGTGACCGGCAAGCAATCATTCGGCAAATCAAACGCGCGGCGCAACTCGGCTTGATCGGTTGCGAGGCGTTGTAGAAATTGCGCGGCGGCTTCAACCCAAAAATCGGTGACAGTCGTCAGTAATTCCGCCAGCACCGGATAGTCGATCAGCGCGCGGCTGAGCCAGAACCGCTGCGGCCCATTGAGTGTGGCGGCGATGGTCGGTGCGAGTACGCTCAACAAGCGATCGAGCAAATGCCGCTCCAGATCGGCCAAGGCCGCCTCGGTCAACAAGTGAAGGTGATCGGCCGCGCGGTCGAGCAAGCGCCGCCGCGCCGCACTCACGTAGCGCGCTTGCAGGTCGGCCGCCAGATGCAGATTGAACGGTCGCGCGGCAAGCGGCCTCGGCTCAGCCTCAATCGGGCTGCGCGGCTCGAATGCTCGATCGGTGGGGCGTGTCTCAATCACGGGCGTATTCATGGACACTCAGCGTCTGTAAGACTTCAAGTCCCGTATCGAAAACATCCGCATGCACGGCAACGTTCACATCGGGCACCAAGCCAATGCCCCACACGGGACGGCCGTCGGGCCAGGTGACACGCATGCCGGTGAACGTCAGCCGGCCGCCGCCGGGCAAATTCACGTACGTTGCATTGCCCACACAACCCGCCGTGCGCTGGCCAACAAACGTCACGCGCCCGGCGATCTTGAGATACATGCCAAAATCTTCGGCCGAACTCTGCGTGGTCGCATCAATCAAAGCGACTACCGGTTGCAGATAGACGACGCGGCCATCCGGCCTAACGGTGTGTTGAACTACCTGCCACGTGCGCTGGCTTACATCCGGCCCACTGACGATGGGAATTTCGTAGCGCGGTGAAGCCACCGGCCAGTCACACAGGCAGCGCACCAAGTCGTGTTGGAAGTGCGTCTGCGGATAACCACGCAAGTCCAACAGCAGGCCGCGCGTGTTTTGAATGAGCGCAAACGCCGCACGCAACGCGGCGACATCCGGCATGGCAAAGGGCCGCATGTACACCAGGTTATCCGGCAAGGCGCGCAGGTAATGCAGGTGGCCCAGCCACACACTGCCCAACACCATTGGCTTGGATGGACGCGAGATTACACTTGACGATTCCAACGCAGGCGCGATGATGCCCGCATGCCGATCAGGCAACTGCGCCGCCAGATCGGCCAACACCCGATAATACGCATCGCGGCCGCTGGCCGCTTCGATGCGCGGCAGCCACTTCGACAGCAGCGCGCCGAGTTCAGCTGCCGCCTCGCTGATCTGTGGCGCGAAGTAGCGCAGCACCAGCCCGATTTTGCACAGGCCCAAAATCCGCGCTGCGCGAGATGGTTCAGTCG
>JAGOBP010000319.1 GCA_017999195.1 Thermoflexales bacterium | reverse complement strand
GAAAACGACGCCCCAGCGCCTCCCACATCGAGATCGAAAAATGCGGGTGTAAAAGATTCTCGGCCATGGCTTCCGCCCAATCGGCGGCCGGGCCAAACGGCGGCACAAACATGGCGGCGAAGAAGTTGGTCTCCATCAGCCGGATGCGCGATGCGAACAACTCATAGTAACGGTAGTGGCGGGCCTCAATGTACAGGAACAACGTCACGAGCAGGGTGTTCAGGATAATCACGCCGTGGTGGCCGCTGGGATTGCCCAGGGCAAATGAAACGGCCGTGCCGGCTGTGATGACCGCCCAATTGGTCGTGTTATCCAGGCGCTGCCGCCAAACATTAGCCCGGGCAAGTTCGCCCCGGTACAAGTGCACCATGGCGGTATTGAAGTCGCTGGCCCGCAACTTGTAACCGCGATAGGTCCACACGGGTTCATTTTGGCCGGAGGAATCCTTGGGCGCGTCCGCTTCGGACATGGTTGAACGTCTCCTTAATCTTCTGTGAGAGAACTAATTAGTACCTTGACACGTAGAGAATAATAAATTAGAATAATGCAATATAAATAGTTCTTGTTCTGATTTTGAACAACTATTGTCTGAAATTGTGCTGGCTGAATTGTAACGATCGCGCTGTTAACACGACTAGATGAGTGAATGGCTTGGGGTGTCGCAGTCATTGCCCCAGTTTTCGGCAATGATAGCACAGAACAGGAGACACATGGGAAAGTTATCGGGCGTTAAGCAGAGCAGTTTAGAAGCGGAATTGGTTGAGGAAATCGATCTCGAATTGGGCGTCTCGGTCGGTGATGAATTGGATGACGACGAACTGGATTCGGCGACGGGCGACGGCGAGTGGCTGGATGAGGCCGAGCAGAGCGAAGCAGAAGCGACTGAGTCGGCCGACGATGACGACTGGATAGATGACGAGGCCGAAGTCGAGGTCACGAGCGATCCGGGCGAATTCGATTCGGTGGCGCATTACTTCAAAGAGTCGGCCCGCCATCGCTTGCTCCCGCACGATCGCGAACGCGAGTTGACGCAGGCCGTGAAGCGCGGGCGTGTCGCCAACAAACGGCTGACCACGCGCCCCGCCAAAGCACTATCGGCCATCGAGCGCAAGAAACTCAATGTGGATATTCAAGCGGGCACGGATGCGCGCGAAGAGTTGGTGCGGGGCAACGCCCGCTTGGTGATCAGCATTGCCAAGCGGTATCAGAACCTGGGCCTGCCCTTGATGGACTTGATTCAGGAGGGCAACATCGGGTTGTTGCGCGCGATTGATCGGTTTGAACCGGCCCGCGGGTTGCGGCTTTCGACGTATGCAACGTGGTGGGTGCGACAGGCCATCAATCGGGCGGTCGCCAATCAGGGCCGCGCGATTCGCCTTCCGGCGTACCTGCAAGATCGTTTGCACAAGATGTATCGCGTGGCGCAAGACTTGGAGCAAACTTTAGGCCGCGCCCCGAATGATGATGAATTGGCCGCGACGCTGGAAGTCGCGCCGGAAGAAGTGCAATCGATGCGCACCGCCGCCGTGCCGGTGACCTCGCTCGATGAGCCGCTCAGCGACGACGAAGACGATTCACCGCTGGCGCAGATTGAGGACAGTGACATCGTCCCGCTGGATGAGTTGGTAGCGCGCCGCATGCTGCGCGAAGCGATGGAGCGCGCGTTGGAAGAATTGCCCGCCCGCTATGCCATGATCGTGCGGATGCGCTACGGCATGGACGGCGACCGGCCGCGCACGCTGGAAGACATCGCGCAGAAGTTGAACCTGAGCCGTGAGCGCGTGCGGCAAATCGAGCGCGATGCGTTCACCCGCCTGCGCATGCAGGACGATGTGCGCAAGCAACGCCTGCCGATGGCGGCGTAAATTTTGTTGCTTTAAGCGGAACGTCAGTTTCGCTGTTAGGCCAGCCCAAACGGGGCACCAAGGGATCGACCGGCCGGACTAATCATCCGGCCGGTCTTTTGTTTTACCCAGCAAATTCTTCTGCGCCCGGCGGCGGAGGCGGGGCGGCTTCATCGCGACGGAGACGATTGGGGGCAGGGTGTTCCAAATACGCTTGCGCCAGTTTAAAGCCGTGTGCGATCATGTCGGAGGTTTTGGAGAAATCGCCCCAGCGCAAATCTTTGAAGCCCGTCAACATGAGGTGATGCACGCTTACGCCCGGCAAGCCCAACACGTGCTCCAACTCGCGCAAGGTTTGATGGTGCAGCATCACCTGAATGGTGCGATTGAGTGTGCCCAAAATACCTTTGACGCGCGGCAAATTTTGCGTCGTTAAGCCCACGTCCAGCGCGTAGATTTCAGTCGCGCCTTTGGACACGGCCACTTGCAACGGTAGATTGGCGATGATGCCGCCATCGACGTATTGATAGCCGTGATGGACGCTTGCGGGGAAGACCACCGGCATGGACGCGCTCATCACGATCGCGTCGATCACGCTGGCCGATCGGTCGGCGCCCCAGACGTAGAGCGCCGTGCTGTTGAGCGTGGCCGCCGTTACATACAGCGGAATTTTCAAATCGGCAAAGGTCTTAAGTTGCGGTGGCATCGCCAGTTGGCACATGCGGCGCAGTGGCCGATCGGTGTACAGACTGTCGCGCCCGCGCATCAGCCGCCGCGCCAGGCCAATCTGGCGGCCGGGATACACGTCCGAGCGTTTGACGTTGCGCCAGATGTGCGCCAATTTCTCCATGCCGCCCAGTGTGGGATCATGGGCCAACATCGCGCCGTTGATTGAGCCGATCGACGTGCCCACGACGAAGTCCGGCCGCCGCGCCGGGTCTTTGAGCAACGCTTGCAGTGCGCCCACTTGCAGCGCTCCGCGTAAGTTTCCACCGGAAAGAACGTATGCAATCATAGCAATTAACAATTAACAATTAACAATGATCAATCCAACTCTTTGACAACGACACCGAGGAGACCGACCAAGGCCGCGGCCTGCATCGAGGTGATGATGGCCCCGGCGATGTCTTTGGCGTTGACGGTTGCGCCGTTGATGATCGAACCGCGCAAGTCGGCGTCTTTGAGGCGCGCATTGCGCAAATCAACCTCGCTGAGGTCGCAGTCGCGAAACACCACGCCCGATAGATCCGCGTTCTCGAACGAGGCCCCGCGCAAGACGCAGCGCTCGAAGCGCACCGCCTTGAACTTGACCGCCCAGAAGATCGACAGTTCCACCTGACAGTCGGTCAGCCGCACATCGGTCCATTGCGCATCCGGCCACTTTGCGCCGATGAGTTGACAGCCTGTAAATTCCACGCGACTCAGATGCGCCTTCTCCAGATACAATCCGGCCAGTTGACAGCGATTGAATCGCACGTCGATCATTTGCGCTTTGGGCAGTTTGGTCTGAATGAATTGCGCGTTGGACAACTGCACTTGTTCCAGCAAGACCGTTTGCGCGGTTTGATTGGACCAATCGAGGCCGGTCGCGTTGAGCTGCACATAGACGCCGTTATCGTTCAGGCTGACAGGCTCATCAGTTTTGGTGAGGCCGGTAAGTTGCGGTGCTTGTACTTCTGTAGTCGAGTTGGCTTTTCGTCTTATCATGTCGCTCACTTTCCGCGCGATTATACCGCATGCAATCGCTTAGTCATTCCCGCGCGCTGTCGGCGGGAATCCAATTGCGTGGTTGCTCAAAGCGCCGTCCCCGGCGCGAATTCGCTGCTAATACGCCGCCAACGCCTAACGGGCCACCTGCGCACTGCGCCGGGCATGGCCGGACGGGGGCTTGAGCAATCATCGCCATGCTATAATGTGCCGAATTCACTTTCACGGGAGTTATGAATGATTACAGTTGAAACGATTCTGGCGCATGGTACCGTCATCGCGATGGATGACGCTTACACGTTGATTTCGGATGGCGCGGTCGCGATCGATGGCGATACCCTTGTCGCGCTCGGCCCCACCGATGAGATTTTGCGCGACTACACGGCCGCCACCGTGGTCGATTGTCACGACTGCGCCATCATGCCCGGTCTGGTCAACTCGCACACGCATGTGCCGATGACACTATTGCGCGGCCTAGCCGACGACCTGCGGCTGGACGTGTGGCTGATGGGCTACATGATGCCCGTCGAGCGCGAATTTGTAACGCCGGAATTTGTCCGCATCGGCACGCTGCTGGGTTGCGCGGAGATGATGCGATCGGGCGTGACGACGTTTGCGGATATGTACTACTTCGAGGACGCCATCGCCGAAGCCACCGTGCAGGCTGGTTTACGTGCGGTGCTGGCGGAATCGATCTTGAAGTTCCCCACGCCCGATGCCGCTTCGTATGAAGACGCCATCGAGTATTGTCGTGGCTTCATCGAGAAGTGGAAGGGCCACGCGCTGATCGTGCCGGCGGTTGGGCCGCATGCGCATTACACCTGTCCGCCCGAAGTGCTGGAAGCCTGCGTGAAGTTGGCGAAAGATTATGATGTGCCGCTGCACACGCACGTATCGGAGACGGCGCTGGAAGTGGAAGACAGCCGCAAGCAGCACGGCATGCCGGTGGTGCCGTGGATTCGGCGGCACGGCCTGTTGGAAACGCAACTCATCGCCGCCCACTGCGTGCACGTGGATTCGGGCGAGATTTTGACGTTGCAACATGCGGGCGCGGGTGTGGCGCACAATCCGTCCAGCAACTTGAAACTTGCCAGCGGCGTTGCGCCGGTGGCCGAGATGATCGCGGCTAATGTGAAGTTGGGCCTGGGCACCGACGGCACGGCCAGCAACAACGATCTGGATATGTTTGAGGAAATGCGGCTGGCTTCATTCATCGCCAAGGGCATCTCGCATGATCCGCTGGCAGTGCCCGCGAAGACCACGCTGATGCTGGCGACGATTGGCGGGGCGCGGGCCGTGCATCTGGATCACCTGACGGGTTCGCTGGAAGTGGGCAAGCGCGCCGATGTGGTTGTGGTCGAATTGACGGGCCTGCACAATACGCCGCGTTTTGCGCGCGATCCTGAACTGGTCTATTCGCAGTTGGTGTACGCCTGCAAGAGCAGCGACGTGCGCGATGTGTGGTGCAACGGCCAGAACATCATGCGCCAGCGACAGGTGCTGACGGTGGACCTCGAAACCGTGACGGCGCAGGCGCAAGCGATTGCCGTGCAGATCGATCGGTTCTTGCTGACGCGCGAAGGCAACTTGCTGGACAAGCTGATCGCCATCGGCGGCATCGCGCAGGAAGAGTCGTACGAAGTGCAGGTGAAGGTGGAAGTCGAGGACGCCGCGCAAGTCGATCGGGTGCTGCAACAAGCGCCGGTGCGCGTCGAGCGGTCATCGGTGCGGCGGCAGTACGATACGTACTTCCTGTTC
>JAGOBP010000318.1 GCA_017999195.1 Thermoflexales bacterium | reverse complement strand
GGATTGGCCTTGCGATCGGCTTCGATGACTTTGCTGACGATCGCTTGCGAACTGATGTCGCCCGCACCGATCTTCTCGAAGAAGTCATCGATCTTGTCGATGTTGAACAGCCGCGCCACCGCTTCGAGCGGCATGGCATCCAAGCTCAGGCGGCGCAGTTCGCGCTCCAGAATATCGCGGCCTTGCACGATGTTCTGATCGCGGTCCTGCTTCTTGAAGTATTGCTTGATCTTGGTGCGCGCGCGCTGCGTCTTGATGAAGCCCAGATTGGGATTCAGCCAATCGCGACTGGGACCGCCGCGCTTGGCGGTGACGATCTCCACCCGATCGCCCGTCTGCAACTGATAGTCCAGCGAGACTAGGCTGCCGTTGACGCGCGCGCCACGACAACGATCGCCGACATCGGTGTGGATGTGATAGGCAAAGTCGATGGGCGTGCTGCCCGCGGGCATGTCGATGAGTTTGCCCTTGGGCGTGAAGACATACACGCGATCTTGGAACACGTCCGATCGGAGCGAGTCCACGAATTCGCGCGCGTCGGGCACGTCGTTGCGCCAATCCATGAGCGAGCGGAACCACGCGATCTTCTCTTCGTACTTGGGATCGCGCTTGCCGCCTTCTTTGTAGCGCCAGTGCGCGGCAATGCCCAGTTCCGAATTCTCGTGCATTTCGCGCGTGCGAATTTGCACTTCCAGGGTCTTGCCTTCATCGGCGACGACGGCCGTGTGCAAACTCTGATAGAAGTTGTCCTTGGGATTGGCGATGTAATCGTCGAATTCGCTCTTGATGGGTCGCCACAGCGAGTGGACGATGCCCAGGACTAAATAGCATTGCGCCACCGTATCGACAATCACGCGCACGGCGCGCACGTCATAGACTTGATCGAACGAGCCTTTGCGCTCGATCTTTTTCCAGATGCTATAGATGTGCTTGGGGCGGCCGCTAATCTCGGCCTCGATGCCTTCTTCGCGGAAACGCAGCTGCAAGGTGTTGAGGATGTGATCGATGTAGTCTTCCCGATCGGGGCGGCGTTCGTCGATCAGGCGCGCGATGTCCTTGTATTTGTCGGGATGCAGGAAGCGGAAGCCAAGGTCTTCCAGTTCCCACTTCATTTGCCAGATGCCCAACCGATTGGCCAGCGGCGCGAAGAGTTCCAGCGTCTCGCGCGCGATGCGCTTGCGGCGGTCTTCCGGCAGCACGCCCAGCGTGCGGAGGTTGTGCAACCGATCGGCGAGTTTGATCAACACTACGCGCGGATCATCCACCATCGCCAGGAACATCTTGCGCAGCGATTCGAGTTCGCGCTCGTCGTACGATCGGGCGGCTTGCGAATCCAGACTATCGAACTGGCCGAGTTTGGTCACGCCTTCGATCAGGCTGAGGACTTCCTTGCCAAACTGGGCTTCGAGTTCGGGCCGCGTCACCGAGGTATCTTCCAGCACATCGTGCAGCAGACCGGCCGAAATCGTGGGCGCGTCAATGCGCATCTCGGCCAGGATGCTGGCGACGGCCAAGCAGTGCTGCATATACGGCTCGCCGGAGGTGCGCTTCTGACCGGCGTGCGCGTTGTCGGCCAGCGTGTAGGCGCGCGTGATCAGGTCGTGGGCGGCGGCGCTGTTGGCACGCATGGCCGGCGTGTACTGCTCCAACAAAGCATCCAGAGTGAGGGCGGGGTGTTTTGTCATGAGCGAAATTGTAGCACACTCGGCCATTGATCGGAACACGCCTCATTGATCATTGGTCAACACTGGGTGGCTGTGGTAGGATTGCGGCCATGCCTGCCCTGCCTGAAAACACTTCGGGCCGCAGAAGAATCGTCCGCGGCCTGGCGCTTGTCTCACTGGTGATTACGCTGCTTGCGCTGCGGACTTGTTTCTTTCGGCCCAACACGGAGTTATCCGGCGGACACTTTAATCGAGGACACAACGCAGCCTGGGTGGGCGTTGAATGGTCGATGGAGTCTCACTCAAGCGAACAGATTAGCCAATTGGCACATCACTTGCGCGATCATCAGATTTTGACCGTCTATGTTTATGTGAGTTACCTGAAGCCAACTGGACTGTTTAACGCCACCTATGATTACGCCAAAGACTTTGTCGCGGAATTGAAGGCGGCGTATCCTGACATCGATGTTCAAGCCTGGTTGGGAATTCCAGTGCAGACGTTGCCGGGCACACCGGGTCCGTCTGGCTATATTGATTTGTCCAATGATACAGTGCGCGCGCGCATCGTTGAGATGAGCCGCTCGGCTGTGACTGAATTAGGCTTCGATGGTGTTCATCTTGATCCTGAACCCGTGATTTCAGGCGAAGCGAATTTGCTTCGATTGCTGGACGAAGTCCGGCTCGGTATTGGCACGGCGCGCCTGTCGATTTCGGGGCGAGAGATAACGCCGCTATTGCCAGAAGCCGACATCATCATCAATCGCTGGTTTACGTGGCGAGCCGATTACTATCGTGAAGTCGCCCGCCGCGTCGATCAGATCGCTGTCATGAGTTATGACAGTCATGCGCCAGCCGGTTGGGTCTATGAAAAGTGGGTGCAGTTTCAAATCATCGCGTTGACGAATAGTCTGAAGGATACCGCCGCCGATCTTTTTATCGGCATACCCACTTCAGAAGAGCAGACAGCCTCGCACGATCCAGCCGTGGAAAATATGGTGTCCGGCTTGAGCGGTCTGCTCATTGGCTTGAACGATTTGGACTCGCGGCCGGAGCGAGTTACGGGGGTCGCAGTTTATCCCTACTGGGAAACATCGGACGAGGAATGGGCGCAGTATCGCGCCTTGTGGTTAGATCAAAAGGAGCAGTGATGCGGGTAATTTCAGGTTCAGCAAAAGGCCGAATTTTGCAGGCCGTACCGGGCGATTCGACGCGCCCGATCACGGACAAAGTGAAAGAGGCGGCCTTCAATATCTTCGGCGGCGACATCATCGAGGCGGTGTTTCTCGATCTGTTTGGCGGCACGGGCGGCGTGGGCATCGAAGCGTTGAGTCGCGGCGCGACGCGCGCGGTCTTCGTCGAGAAAAACCGCAAAGCTTTGGAGACCATCAAGGCCAATCTCATTCACACCCGATTGCTCGAGCGCGCCGACATCGTGCGGGGCGATGCGTTCACCTATCTGGCGGGCGCGCCCGAGTCGTTTCACTACATTTACGTCGCGCCGCCGCAGTACGAGCGCCTGTGGATTGAGGCGTTGTTGCGCATCGACGCGCAGCCCGCGTGGCTGGCCGACGACGGCGAAATCATCGTGCAAATTTCGCCCAAAGAATTTGAAGACGTTCCGCTGACGCATTTCGAAGCGGTCGATCAACGCAAGTATGGCAGCACCCTGCTGGTCTTCTATGAGCATCGAGCGACAGACGACGGACAGCCGACGGTTGACGGCAGTTGATCGTCGCCGGATAGCGGCCTGGTGTCTGGCAGGGCTGATGTTGTGCGCGCTCTGCGCGTGTCAATCGACGCAGGCCGTGCCACTGCCAACACCCGTGGTTGATGCGCCGTTTTTGCCCACGCGCACGCCCGTGCCCACCGTCACACCTATTCCGGCGACGCCTGTGCCGACCCTGACGCCTACGCCCACGTTGATGCCAACGCTCGCGCCGTCGTCTGACGGGTGGCAGGAAGTCCGATCGGGTGTGCAACTGCGCGAAATGTATCGTGATGCGGCCACTCAATCTGGCCGCTTGCTCATCGTGCGAATCGATCCCGCACAAGTGGATTTTCATGTTCAATATCAGCCCGATCGGCCTTTGCACGTCACCGAATGGTATTCCAACAGTCGCTCGTTGATCGTGATGAACAGCAGTTTTTTCGATCGGGCCAACCGCGCAGTGGGTCAAATCGTGACCGATGGGGTAAGCGGCGGCCAATCGCACGAGCGGATGCAAGGCGCGTTTTATCTGACCGCCGTGGGCGCGACGGTGTGGCCGCTGCAAGGCTGGATCAAACCGGCAGGCATGCAAGTGCTGGAAGCGGTTGAATCGTTTCCGATGCTGCTGTTGCCGGGCGGCCTGCTCAACGCCGATATTTCCGACGACGCCCGCGTAGCCCGTCGTACGGCGGTGGCCGTTGATCGCGCGGGGCGCGTCTTGTTCATCGTCACGCCGGGCAGCACGTTTACGCTGTATGGTCTGGCCGTGTGGCTCGCCAACAGCGATCTTGATCTGGACACGGCCTTGAATTTTGATGGCGGCAGTTCTTCCGGGATTGCCGTGTGGACGCCGACCGGAATGTGGGGCGTTGACTCGGCGAACACGGTGCCGGCCGTGATTACCGTGGACACGAAAGTGCTGGGCACAATCGGGACAGGGGGTGGAGAATGGCCGTAAAACTTTGGCGGTGGCTGATTATGGCAGGGCTGTTGGCCAGTTGCGGAGGCCCGTTGTTGCCTGCGCCTTCGGGCACGAACGCGACACAAGTGGTGTCGACGGCGGTGCCGGTGACGCGCGCGCCCACGGCGACACCGTTGCCCACGGATACTGGCTGGCGCACGCTGGCGCCCGGCTTTGAGTATCGCGAACTGCGCGTCGAGAACGGTTCGCAGGCCGATCGGTTGCGGCTGGCGCGCGTTGATCCCGCGCTGGCGCGTGTGCGGGTCGTCTACAATCCCGATAGTCCACGCCGCGTCAGCGAATGGTTAGCCTCGACGCAGGCGCAGTTGGTGATCAACGGCAACTATTTTGATCCGCAAAATCAGGCGTTGGGCTTGATCATCGCCGACGGCGTGCGCACGGGCGTGAACTATGACGGCTTCGGCGGCATGCTGGCGATTGGTGAAAACTCGGTGAAGGTACGCTCGAACGTGCTGGAACCGTATCGGCCCGATGAAGCGTTGGTGTATGGGCTGCAAAATTTTCCGATGCTGGTCTTGCCCGGCGGACAGGCCAATACGCAGATTGACGACAATGAACGACTCGCGCCGCGCTCGGTCGTCGCGCAGGATCGATCGGGGCGGTTGATCTTCCTGGTCAGCCCGTCGTTGTTGTTTACCCTGACGAGCCTGGGCTACTGGCTGGCCGCCAGCGATTTGGATATCGATGTGGCCTTGAATCTTGATGGCGGTACGTCATCGGGGCTGCTGCTACGTGAGGGGACTCAGGCTATCGGCACGGATTCGTGGGCCGATGTGCCGAGTGTGATTGTGGTGGAAGTGCGATAGTGAGATAGTGCGTTAGTCAAACCGCACCACCTGCGCGATGAAGTGCCGATCTTCAATTACAGGCCGATCGAGGTCGCCATATTCACGCAGCGCCCACTCGTGAGTTTCGTCCAGTGTGACGGTGTAGATGTCTTCGGGCACCTGCCACGCCTCC
>JAGOBP010000317.1 GCA_017999195.1 Thermoflexales bacterium | reverse complement strand
GAAGGCAACGCTGTTCGAAAATCGGAAATTCACTATTCAGAATGGAGTCAAAGATGACCGTTGAACATCATGTCAAGAAACTAGATCTCGCGACCGGCGGCCGCTATCGCATCGAGTGGGCCGAGCAGGAAATGCCGGTACTGCGCGAAGTGAAGCGCCGCTTCAAGGCCGAGCAGCCGTTGAAGGGCTTGCGCGTCAGCGCGTGCTTGCACGTCACCACCGAAACCGCCAACCTGATGCACGCGCTGCAATTGGGCGGCGCCGACATCGTGTTGTGCGCGTCGAATCCGCTGAGCACGCAGGACGATGTGGCCGCGTCGCTGGTGGCGAATTTTGAAATCCCGGTCTACGCCATCAAGGGCGAGGACAACAGCACGTATTACGATCACATCAAAGCCGCGCTCGATCACAAACCGCATTTGACCATGGACGACGGCGCGGACCTGGTGTCGCAGCTGCACCAGAATCGCACCGAACTGCTGGACGGCGTGGTGGGCGGTACCGAAGAGACCACGACGGGCGTGATTCGGTTGCGCGCGATGTCGAAGGAAGGCGCGTTGAAGTTCCCCATCATCGCCATCAATGACGCCAACACCAAGCACTTGTTTGATAATCGCTACGGCACGGGCCAATCCACGCTGGACGGCGTAATTCGCGCGACGAACATTTTGATCGCGGGCAAGACCGTGGTCGTGGCTGGTTACGGCTGGTGCTCGCGCGGTATCGCCATGCGCGCGCACGGTTTGGGCGGGCATGTGGTCGTGACCGAAGTCGATCCGATTAAGGCGCTGGAGGCCGTGATGGACGGTTTCCGCGTGATGCCGATGCTCGAAGCCGCCGCGATTGGCGACATCTTCATCAGCGCGACGGGCGACATCAACGTCATCGACGGGCCGCACTTCGAGCGCATGAAGGACGGCGCGCTGGTGGCCAACTCCGGTCACTTCAATGTCGAGATCAACATCCCGGCGTTGGAAGCGCAGTCGCAGGGCAAGCCGCGCAAGGTGCGCGAGTTTGTCGATCAGTACGTGCTGAAGAGCGGGGCGCGCATCAATTTGCTGGGCGAAGGCCGCTTGATCAACTTGGCTGCGGCCGAAGGCCATCCCGCTTCGGTGATGGATATGTCCTTCGCGAATCAGGCGCTGTCGGCGGCGTATGTGGCCGCGAATGCGGCGTCGCTGAAGCCGGATGTTTATGGCGTGCCGATCGAGATCGATCAGGAAGTGGCGCGCTTGAAGTTGGCCGCGATGGGCATGGGCATCGATACGCTGACGGTTGAGCAGTCGCACTATCTGGCCTCGTGGCAAGAAGGCACGTAGGCTTGGAAGTTGGCGGTTAGAAGTTAGAGGTTGGAAGTCCGATCGGGTGTCTGTGGCCCGATCGGACTTTTGTTCATGTGTGGTTGTTCATTGATCAATGCTTTGCGGCATGCTTGTAAATCCGGTATAATACCTGCGAAATCTATCACGAGGCCATTATTTTGCGGGCATTGATTACGGGTGTGGCGGGTTTTGTCGGCGGGCATCTGGCTGAAGCGATTCAGGCCGAGACCGATTGGCAAGTGTGGGGCACGATTCTGGACGAAGCTGATCGTGCCTTTGTTGTCGCGCAGGTCAACGCCGTGCCGACGGATTTACGCAACCCGACCGCTGTGCGCGATCTGATCGAGCAGGTGCGCCCCGAGGTGGTGTTTCACCTGGCCGGGCAAGCGTATGTGCCGCAGTCGTGGGCTGATCCGTGGGGCACCTACGAGACCAACATCCGATCGCAATTGAATGTGCTGGAAGCGATCAGCGCCGCGAAATTGATGCCGCGCATTATCACGGTGGCTTCGAACGAAGTGTACGGTCTGGTGCGCGAAGCCGATTTGCCTATCGACGAAGACACGCCCCTGCGCCCGAATAGCCCGTATGGTGTGAGCAAAGTTGCACAAGACTTCATGGGTTTGCAATATTGGCTCGACCGGAAACTGCCGGTGATTCGCGTGCGGCCGTTCAATCACATCGGGCCGCGCCAGAACGATCGGTTTGTGGCGCCGTCGTTTGCCAGGCAAATTGTCGAGATCGAGCGCGGCTTGAAGCCGCCCGTGCTGCGTCTGGGCAACATGGCCGCGAAGCGCGACTTCACCGATGTGCGCGATATGTGCCGCGCCTACATCGCGTGTGCGTTGCGCGGCGAACCGGGCGAGACGTACAACATCGGGTCGGGGCAGGCGCGCTCGGTGCGCGAGGTGCTGGATATTATGCTGGCCGCCAGTTCGATCGCCATCGCCGAAGAGATTGATCCCGCTAAACTTCGACCGAGCGATGTGCCGATCTCAGTGTGCGATCCCACCAAATTCAAGCAGCAAACCGGCTGGGAAACGCACATCACGTTTGAGCAAACGTGCCTCGATATTCTGAACGACTGGCGGCAGCGAATTCCATGACCGACCGCTTTCAACCGTCGTCAGTTTATTTCACATTCTAAAGGATACGATTTGTGACTAAGAAACGCGCTTTGATTACGGGTATTACCGGCCAGGACGGCAGTTATCTGGCCGAATTTTTGCTGGAGCAGGGGTATGACGTCATCGGCATGGTGCGCCGATCGAGCACGGTGAATTTCGATCGGATTAAGCATATTCAAGATGACGTCGAACTGGCGCAGGGCGACTTGCTCGATCAAAGTTCGCTGATCAGCGTTCTCAGTGACTATAAGCCCCAGGAAGTGTATAACCTCGCGGCGCAGTCGTTTGTGCCGACCTCGTGGAAGCAGCCCGTGTTGACGGGCGAGTTTACGGCGCTGGGTGTGACGCGCATGCTGGAAGCGATCCGCACGGTTGATACGTCGATGCGGTTCTATCAAGCCTCCAGCAGCGAGATGTTTGGCAAGGTGCAAGAAATTCCGCAGACCGAGAAGACGCCGCTGTATCCGCGCAGTCCGTATGGCGTGGCGAAGGTGTACGGCCATTGGATCACGGTGAACTATCGGGAGAGTTACAACCTCTTCGCGTGCTCTGGTATTTTGTTCAATCACGAATCGCCGCGCCGCGGCCTGGAATTTGTGACGCGCAAGATTTCGCACGCGGTGGCCAAGATCAAATTGGGTCTGGCCAAAGACTTGCGACTGGGCAACCTCGAAGCGAAGCGTGATTGGGGCTTCGCGGGCGACTATGTCCGCGCAATGTGGCTGATGCTGCAACAAGATCAGCCCGATGATTACGTGGTCTCGACGGGCGAAACGCATTCGGTGCGTGAATTCTGCGAAGTCGCGTTTGAGCACGTTGATCTGGATTGGCAGAAGTACGTGGTGCAAGACCCGGCCTTCATGCGCCCAGCCGAAGTCGATCATTTGATCGGTGATCCGGCTAAGGCGGATGCGAAACTCGGATGGAAGCCGACCGTGTCGTTCAAGGGCTTGGTCGAAATGATGGTCGATGCTGACTTGCAACTCCTCACGGCGAACGGAGCCTAAGTCATGAAAGAGCCAGTGATTAAGTTCGGCACCGATGGTTGGCGCGGCCAAATCGCGGACGATTACACCTTTGCCAGTGTGCGCCGCTGCGCGCAAGGTTTTGCCTCGTATCTTATCGCCAATGGGCTGGCTTCAAAGGGCGCGGTCATCGGCTTCGACAAGCGCTTTCACTCCGAGAATTTCGCGGCGGCTTGCGCCGAAGTGCTGGCGGCCAACGGCATTCACGTCTGGTTGACGGACGGCCCCACGCCGACGCCGGTCATTTCGTATGCGGCGGTTCATCACAAATCGGGCGGCGCGATCAACATCACCGCGTCGCACAATCCGCCCACGGACAACGGCTTCAAGGTGCGCGATCCCAACGGCGGCGCGATCGACCCTGAAGGACTCAAGCAAATCGAAGCGTTGATTCCCGACAGCGACGGCGTGAAGTCGATGTCTTTGAAAGAAGCCAAAGCGCAAGGTTTAGTCACAGTGTTTGATGCGTCGATTCCGTATATCGAACATCTCAAGGACTTGATCGATCTCCAGCCGATCAAGGACGCTGGCTTAAAGATCGTCGTCGAGCCGATGTGGGGCAACGGGGCTGGGTGGTTTCCCCGATTGATCGGTGGCGGCAAAACCGAGATTGTGGAGATTCACAATACGCGCAATCCGATCTTCCCGGAAATGTCGCGGCCTGAACCGATTCGACCGAACATCGACAAGGGCTTGGAGAAAACCGTCGAGATTGGTGCGGACGTATGTCTTATTACGGACGGCGATGCCGACCGCATGGGCATCGGCGACGAGAACGGGCGCTTCGTCAATCAACTGGAAGTGTACGCGCTGCTGGCGCTCTACTATCTGGAAATTCGCGGCGAACGCGGCGCAATCGTGAAGACACTGAGCACCACCGCGATGCTGGAAAAACTCGGCAAATTGTATGACATTCCCGTGTATTCGACGGGTGTGGGCTTTAAGTATGTTGCGCCCAAGATGATCGAGACGAACGCGATGCTGGGTGGTGAAGAGTCGGGGGGCTTTGCCTTTCGCGGCAACGTGCCGGAACGCGACGGCATTCTGGGCAACTTGTTGATGCTGGACTTTATGGTGAAGACGGGCAAGAAGCCGAGCGAACTGCTGCAAATGCTGTTTGATAAAGTCGGCGCACACTACTATGATCGCATCGATACGCGCTGCACGCCCGCCGAACGCGACGCGGTGACGCAGAAAGTCTTGAACGCCAAGCCAGAGACGATCGGTGGGTTGAAGGTGTCACGCTTGGACACGACGGACGGTTTCAAGTTCGTATTGGGCGATGACGGCTGGGTGTTGATTCGCTTGTCGGGCACGGAACCGATCGTACGGGTGTACACTGAGACGACGCACGGTGACAAGGTCCAGGCGATTTTGCAGGATGGCTTGAAGATTGCCGGACTCAAGTGATGGTCACGCAACACGCAATACGAACTACGTGGTGCGTAATGCGTGGTGCGTGAAATACTATGTGGGTTGATACACATTGTCATCTTGACTGGAACGCTTTCGATGCCGATCGAGATGAGGTGATCCGGCGGGCGATTGACAGCGGCGTGACGCGGATGTTGACTATCGGCGTGGATGTGCTCAGCAGCCGCCGCGCGATTGAACTGTCCGAGCAGTACGCCGAAGTTTACGCGGCGGTGGGTGTTCATCCGAATGACTGTGCCGACTTCGACGCAGCGATGTTGAGCGAAGTTCGCGCATTGACGCAACACGACAAAGTCATTGCCATCGGCGAAATCGGGCTGGACTACTACTGGCACAAAGTCGCTCACGACGTGCAAGCGTGCGCGTTTCAGGCGCAGTTGGAGTTGGCCACAGAACTGAACAAGCCCGTGATCGTTCACAGCC
>JAGOBP010000316.1 GCA_017999195.1 Thermoflexales bacterium | reverse complement strand
GGTCATACTCGGTGGGTGTCAGCTGCACTTCTTGACCAGCCACCGTCACCAATCGGCGGGCCAGATCAACGGTCAGTTCGCCCAGTTCAAACACCGGGTCGGTCGTTGAGCGCGCGGCGTGCCGCACGGCGGTGCGGATGCGGGCCAGCAGTTCGCCAACACCAAAGGGCTTGGTCAAATAGTCGTCGGCCCCCGCATCAAGTGCGGCGATCTTATCCGTCTCATGTTCGCGCACGGACAGCACGATGATGGGCACCGTCGTCCATTCGCGCAATTGGCGCGTCACCTCGATGCCGTCCATATCCGGCAAGCCCAGATCGAGGATGATCAGATCGGGCCGGTCGGCGATCATCGCGTCAATGGCCGCGCGCCCATTGCCCGCTTCAAAGATGACGTAGTTGTGCGCAGATAAAGCCGCCCGCAAGAACCGCCGGATGGGTGCTTCGTCATCGACAACCAGGATGCGCAATTCGCCGTCAGTCATGATCGACCTCGCTGCGCCGCGCGAGCGGCAGTCCAACGGTCACGATCGTACCGCCGCCCGATCGATTTTCCGCGCCGATAAATCCGCCGTGCGCCTCGACAATGCCTTTGCAGATGGACAGCCCCAGGCCTGTGCCGCTGACATTGTTGGGATTCTGCACCCGATAAAACTTATCAAACACCCGCGTCAGATCGGCTGGCGGGATGCCCGGCCCCCGATCGGCTACGGCGATTTCCGCAAAGGCCCCCACATAGGTGGCGCTGATCTCAATCGGCGAGTCGGGCGGTGAATACTTCAGCGCATTATCCAGCAGATTGACCAGAACTTGCACGATCAGCACAAAATCCATCGGAATCAACGGCAAATCGGGCACGCCCTCAAACGTCACCACGCGATCGGCCACTTGCTCGCCCAGCCGCTCAAACACGGAACCGATCACGTCCTGAATGTCACAGAGTTCTTGCTTGATGCGCAGCGCGCCCGCTTCCAACCGCGTCATATCCAACAAATTGCCCACCAACCGATTGAGCCGTTCGGCCTCACCGCGCGCCGTATCAATCAAGCTATGGCGCGCCGCTTCGCTCAGCACACTCTCTTCCTGCAAACTGCTCAATGCGCCCGTAATGGACACCAGCGGCGTGCGCAGATCGTGCGAGATGGAATTGAGCAGCGCGGTTTGAAGTTTCTCGGTGGCCTGCAAGACCTGCGTCTGGCGCGTCTGCTCGGCCAACTGCGCGCGTTCGATGGCGACGGCGGCCTGACTGGCGTACACCTCCATCAGGCGGCGCTGATCGGGTGTCAGGTGTCGCGTCGAATCGTGCGGCATCACGCCCAACACGCCGATGACGCCGTGCGCGGTTTTTAAGGGCAAATAACGTACATTCGCAGCGGGCAGCGTGTCCGTATCGCGACCGGCCGCCTGGCCGTGTTGATACGCCCAGGTGGCGACGGCCAGTTCGCTGTCGTCCAGATGAATATCGGGGCTGTGGCCGCTTACCGTCAAATGTTGATTTTCCGGCAACAGCACCACTATTTCACGACTGAAGTTTTCACCCAACTGCATGACGATCTGGCTGACGATTTCATCCAGACTGGCAGCAGCGGCCAGCGCACTGCTGAAGGCATACAATGTGGCCGTCTGCGCTTCGCGCTCGCGCGCGGCTTCGGCCTGTTCCTTCGCGCCAACCGCCATGGTGCTGATCACCAGACTCACGATGAACAAGCCCAGAAACGTCAACACATATTCCGTGTCACTGACAGAGAAGGTATAACGCGGCGGCACAAAGAAAAAGTCAAAGGCCAGCACGCTCAACAGCGCGGCCAACAGCGACGGACCGCGGCCCAGATACAGTGCCGCAATGACGGCAGCGGCCAGATAGATCATGACCAGATTCGTCTGCGCGGTGACCAACGGATCGATCAGCGCGCCGATCGCCGTCGTTGCCGCAACCAGCAGCAGACTTTGTCCATAGCGCCAGAGTGGCCGATGCGGCACCCACCCGCTGCGCGCCAGCGAACGAGGCTGCGTGTCCGGCTCGCTGTTGATCACGTACACATCGATGCCGCCGCTTTGGCGCAGAAGTTGATCGACCGTAGAGCCGCGCAGCAGTTCGATCCAGCGCGGCTGAAGCGATTTGCCCACGATCAGCTTGGTGATGTTGTGACGATGGGCATAGGCCAATACGGTTTCGACCACGGAATTGCCTGGCAGGCTGCGGGCGCGCGCACCCAGTTCTTCGGCCAAGCGCATGGTGCGCGCCAGTTGATCGCTTTGCGCGGGCGACAGGCGCGAATAGCCCGGCGTTTCGACGTTGAGGACGAACCACTCCACGCCCAGTTGATCGGCCATGCGGCGCGCGGCGCGCACCAGCCGTTCGCTCAGAGGATGAGCACTCACGCACACCAGGATGCGGTCGTTGGCCGGCCAGGGGCCGGGGATCGATCGGGTGCGCATATAGTCGCGCATTTGATCGTCCACGCGTTTGGCGGTGCGCCTTAACGCCAGTTCGCGCAACGCCGTCAAATTGCCTTTGCGAAAGAACTCGTCAATCGCGCGCGCGGCTTGCTGCGGCACATACACTTTGCCTTCGCGCAAACGCTGCACCAATTCATCGGGTGGCAGATCGATCAGTTCGATCTCGCTGGCTTCGTCGATGACTTTGTCGGGGAGGGTCTCGCGCACCGTCACGCCCGTGATCTGCGCGACCACATCGTTGAGGCTTTCCAGGTGCTGAATATTGAGCGTGGTGTACACGTCAATTCCGGCGGCCAGCAATTCCTCCACATCCAGATAGCGCTTGGGATGCCGCGAGCCAGGAACGTTGGTGTGCGCCAGTTCGTCCACCAGCGCGACCTGCGGATGACGGGCCAGGACCGCATCCAGGTTCATTTCCGGCAGGGCAATGCCGCGATATTCGACGGAGTGCGGCGGGATGATCTCACAGCCCGCCAGCAGGGCCTCGGTCTCGGCGCGGCCGTGCGTTTCGACGTAGGCCACGACCAGATCAACGCCGGTGGCCTTGCGCACGCGCGCGGCTTCCAGCATGGCGTAAGTCTTGCCCACGCCTGCCGCATAGCCCAGGAAAATCTTCAGCTGGCCGCGGGTGGTGCGGCGCTCTTCGGCCTGCACGCGGGCCAGCAGTTCATCGGGATTGGGGCGTTGATCGTTCATCGCGTTGTTGGTAGGGGGCGAAGCATTCGCCCTTACAATCGATATTCTAGCACGATTACCGGCGTAATCTTTCAGGCCGCCGGCACCAGGAGCCGCTCCAGCGCATTCGCCGTCTGGGTGGCAAAGTTCTGAATCAAGCGATTATCGACAGCGGGCAAGGGCGCAGGCCCGCGCCATACGCAGACTTCGCCGATTAAATTGCGCGCGGTTTGGAGCGGTGCGATCAAGTCGGGCTGCCCCCCACCCGATCGGTTCGTCGGCATCTGAACGATCGTGGCCGCCATCCGGTCTGCTTGCTGAACCGTCACCTGGACCAGTTCGGCTTGATAGAGTTGTTGAATATGCCGCGCCAGCGCGCGAGCAGCGGCCTCGGTTGTGCGCGCAGTCGCCAGCATCGTGCTCAACTCATACATGAACAACGCTTCACGTTCACGCGTCCGCGCCAGCGACAAACCGTACTGAATGCGGCCGATGACGATCAACGCCACCGACAAAAAGATGCCCAGCAGCAACCAGCCTTCCAGACTGCTCACGGCGAAGGTGAAGAACGGCGGGATGAAGAAAAAATTGAAGCACAGAAAAGCAATGACGGCGGTGACCGCGCCTGGCCCCTGCCCCCAACGCGTCGTGCTCCAACTGATGGGCACCAGGTAGATCAGCGCGATCACGGCTTCACCCAGCGTATCACGTCCGATGTAAAACATGATCGCCGTGGCGGCCAATACGACACCGGCCCCTTCCACACATTGAACCAACATCTCGATGGTAAACGTCAGTTTCGGCATTTTCAGACTGCGCATATTTCGCCCCTTATTTCAGATCATCCAGCGCCAGATTCAGTTCCAGCACGTTGACGCGTGGCTCGCCGAGCAAGCCAAAGTCGCGGCCCTGAGTGTGCTGCTCGATCAGCTGCTTCACGACGGCCACCTCCAGCCCGCGGGCACGCGCCACGCGATCGAGTTGGTAGGCCGCCGCCGCCGGGCTGATGTGCGGATCAAGTCCGCTGGCCGAGGCTGTCACCAGATCGACGGGAATGGGCAAGATATTGTTCGGGTCGGCCGCCTTCAGCGCGTCGATGCGGCCTTGCACCAGCGCTAGCAACGCCGGGTTGAGCGGACCGTAATTTGAGCCTGACGACGCGGTGAGATTTTCGGCATTGAAGGCGTTGTAAGGGAACGTGCCCGTCGCCGACAGCCGTCCCCAGAAATACTGGGGATCATCGAACGCTTGACCGATCAACGCCGAGCCGACGACTCGTCCATCTTGCACGATCAAGCTGCCATTGGCTTGATGCGGAAAAAGGACTTGCGCCAGGCCGGTCACCAGCAAGGGATACGCCAGACCGGTGAGCAGCGTCAACAGCAACAACGAAACCAGCGCGGGTCGAATTTGAGAACTCACGTGAATCACCTCGTAAGCAAGACAGAGGACGAGCGACGAAAGACGGCAGTGGTAGTGTCCGTCCATCGTCGTCCGTCGCTAGACTAATCGCAGCGCGACCAGCATCATGTCGATAAGTTTGATCCCGACGAAAGGCGCGATGATGCCGCCCAAGCCATAGATCAACAGATGATCGCGCAGCACCTGCGCCGCGCCGACGGGGCGATAACGCACCCCGCGCAGCGCCAGCGGAATCAGCGCTACGATAATCAGCGCGTTGAAGATCACCGCCGACAAAATCGCGCTTTGCGGCGTCGCCAGCCCCATGATGTTGAGTTTGTTCAACACGGGATACGTCGTGGCAAAAGCGGCCGGGATGATGGCGAAATATTTCGCTACATCATTGGCGATGCTGAACGTCGTCAACGCGCCGCGCGTCATCAGCAGCTGCTTGCCGATCTCCACCACCTCAATCAACTTGGTAGGGTTGGAATCCAGATCGACCATGTTGCCCGCTTCTTTCGCCGCCTGCGTGCCGGTGTTCATCGCCACGGCCACATCGGCTTGGGCCAGCGCGGGCGCATCATTCGTGCCGTCGCCCGTCATCGCCACCAAGCGGCCGCCGGTCTGATATTCGCGAATCAACTTAAGTTTGGCTTCGGGCGTGGCTTGCGCCAGAAAATCATCCACGCCCGCTTCGGCCGCAATTGCCGCCGCCGTCAACGGATTGTCGCCCGTGATCATCACGGTCTTGATGCCCATCCGGCGCAGGTGCGCGAAGCGCTCTTTGATGCCGCCCTTCA
>JAGOBP010000315.1 GCA_017999195.1 Thermoflexales bacterium | reverse complement strand
CAGTCGCACGTGTCGGTGAAGTTGACGGCGCTGGGCCTGGATTTAGGCGATGACGTCTGCCGCGAAAACGTCGCGCGGATTGCGGCCAAGGCCAAAGAAGTGGGCACGCGCGTCCGCATTGACATGGAATCGGTGGAATACACCGATCGGACGCTGGCGATCTATCGTGATCTGGCGCGCGAATACGGCAATGTCGGCATTGTCATTCAATCGTACCTGTATCGCAGCGAAGCCGACATCATCGCCTTGTGCCAGGAAGGCGCGCACGTTCGGCTGTGCAAAGGCGCGTACAAAGAATCGCCCACGCACGCCTTTCCCAAGAAGGCCGACGTGGATGCCAGTTACGTGCGCCTGACCAAGATGCTGCTCAGCGCCAATGCTCGCGCCAAAGGCACGCGTGGCGCGCTGGCGACGCACGATCCCAAGATGATCGATGCGACGCGGCAATATGCGGCCGAGCAGATGGTACCGCGTGATGAGTTTGAGTTCCAGATGCTCAACGGCATCCGCCGCGATTTGCAGCAGGAACTGGCCGCCGATGGTTACGCGGTGCGCGTGTATGTGCCCTATGGCACAGAGTGGTATCCGTATTTCATGCGCCGCCTGGCTGAACGTCCGGCCAACGTATGGTTTATCGTGAGCAATTTCTTCAAGAAGTGAAAACGAGTGCGTCATTCGTAATGCGTACTGCGTAATGGCTTACGTAGTACGCATTACGTTTTATATGGGGAGGCACGATGGAACTGCACGGCTCAATCGCACTCGTTACCGGCGGCGCACAGCGCGTGGGCAAGGCGATTGCCTTAGCGCTGGCCCAGGCCGGGGCGGAAGTGATCATCACGTATCACTCGTCCGCCGATCAAGCGCAGGCCACGGTGGCCGAGATCAAACAATCGGGCGGTCGCGCGGCCGCGTATGCCTGTAATCAAAGCGACGTGACTTCGATCAATGACTTGTTTTCAGCCCTACGTCGTGACTTCGATCACCTCGATATTCTCATCAACAATGCGGCGATTATGGAACGCCAGCCGGTGCTGGATGTGACGCTGGATGATTGGGAGCGCGTGCTGAACACCAATTTGCGCGGCCCCTTCTTCATGGCGCAGGCCGCCGCCCGATGGATGATCGAAACCCAACGGCCCGGCGTGATCGTCAACATCGCCGACACCGCCGCGCTGAAACCGTGGCCGGGCTACATCACACACACCATCAGCAAGACGGGTGTGGTGGCGATGACGGAAACGCTGGCGCTGGCGCTGGCGCCACAGATTCGCGTCAACGCCATCGCGCCCGGCCCCATCCTCAAGCCACCCGCCTGGTCGGATGAGCGCTGGCAGCGTTCGACCGAGGCCACGGTGCCGCTAAAACGCACGGCCACGATCGAGGATTTGACCGAGGCAGTATTGACGTGCGTGCGCAATGAATTCATGACGGGGCACACGCTCGTCATCGATGGCGGACGAAGCCTCAAGTAATTTCGGCCTATTCTTGTAGTACAATTGATTCAGCCAAAACCGGAGGACAAGTACGTGACCGATCAACTTAGCGACCGGCACTCGTTGATTCAAAAACGCCTGCGCGATGAGGGCGACAAACTGCTGGCGATCTTCGAAGCCCTCAACGACGAGCAATGGTCAATGACGATCTACACCGATGGCGCTGTGTGGACGATCAAGGACTTGCTGGCGCATCAAGTCTCGGCCGAACGCGAGTTTCAATATTACGGGCGCGATATTCTGGCGGGCGGCTCCGGCGCGCCGGAAGACTTCTCGATCAACACGTTCAACAATGCCGCGGTCGTCGCGATGGCCGATCGGACAGCCGCCGATCTATTGGACGCTTTGCGCGTCACGCGCCAGGCTTCGATCGATCTGGTGGCGACGATCGAGGAGGCTAATTTTACGCGGCAAGGTCGTCATCCGTACTTCGGCCTGATGACGATTGAAGATATGTTCAAGTTGATTTATCGCCACAATATGATGCACGCCCGCGATGTGCGCCGGGTGCTGGAAACGACCACTCTGGGAGGAGCCAAGTCATGACGCTCAGCGAACGCAAACACCAATTGCACGATCATCTCATTCACACGCGCGAACATTTGCTAGAAGTGATCGGCCAGTTGCAGCCGGAAGATTGGGAGAAAGTTGTGCAATCTACCGAAGGCGGCTGGACAGTGAAACAGGCGCTGCTGCATCTGGCGACGTCCGAATCCGGCCAAATCGGCACGGGCAAAGCCATCGTTAACGGACAGCCCACCGTACCCGATGATTTCGATCTCAATCGCTACAACAACCGGCAGGTCGAGAAGAACCAAAACAAGCAACCCGCCGAGATTTTGTTTGGCATGGCAGAGTCGCGCCAGAAGTTGCTGGCGTTTCTGGACGAAGTGCCGGACGAGGCGCTGGACCAGCGCGGCAAGCACGCGCGCGGCGACGTGATTTCGTTGGAGCAGTTGTTTTATCGCATCGGCGAACACGAGGCCGATCACACGGCCGAAATCAAACGCGCGCTGGCTTAAGGCCATGTCGGCTTCACCACGCAAACTACCCCGCCTGCTGGGTGTGCTGTTGCAACGCTGCCCCGAATGCCGTCGCGGCGCGGTGTATCACGGCCTGATGTCCATGCACAATCACTGCGCGGTGTGCGGCTATCAATATGGCCGCGAAACGGGCTATTTTACCGGCGCGATGTATGCTAGTTACTTCATCGCCGTGCCGGTGCTGATTGTGATCTTCGCGGTGATGTCGGTTACATTTGCGGTGGGGCAAACGCCCATGGCTACGCTGGGAATGTCGAGCGTGGTGTTTCTGTTGTTCGTGCCCGGCATCTTTCGTTATTCGCGCGTGATCTGGATGTACATCGATCGTTTGTTTGATCCGCATGGACCCGAGCGCAAGAGCTAATCAACAATGAGCAAACGACGCCGCACGATTGATCCAATTGCCGAATACATCGCCCGGGCGAACCGGCCTAGCGCGAAAGGGATCGGTTCGCCACCGCCGGAATTGGGCATTGAACCATCCGCGCATCCCGTGTACCTGAAACGGGATATGGTTGTTTTTCTGCTGATTGGCTTTACCTGTTTGCCCGTCACACTGTTTCTGGCGTGGGCGGCAACGCGAGAACCTACTTTGAATGGGGCCATCCTGGCCCCGATCATGTTTGGCCTCATCACCGTGATCGCATTGCGGGCTGGTTTTGTAAACTGGCGCGACCTACACCGACATTAACTGAGGTTCCGAATTCATGACACCGCTGATCGAATTCACGCACGAACGCGAAGGCTGCCAACTGCACTTCTGGCGCGACGGCGATCCGGCCAAGCCGCTGATTGTGCTAACCCACGGCGCAGGCGCAGATCATCACACCTTCGACGCGCAATTGCCCGTGCTGCTGGACCAGTATCAGATACTCACGTGGGACATGCGCGGCCACGGCCTGTCGCGTCCAATGGGCGCACCGTTTACCATTCCGCGCGCCACGGCTGATTTGCTGGCGATTCTCGATCATTTGCACATGCGACCCGCGATTCTCATGGGACATTCAATGGGCGGCAGCGTGGTACAAGAGATCGTTTATCAACAACCCGATCGCGTCCGCGCGGCGATTGTTATCGACTCAACGTGCAACACGCTACCCATTTCAGCCGGTGAAAAGTTCGCGGCCAAGATCGCGCCGCTGGTCTTTCGCCTGCTGCCCTATGAGCCGCTAAAGCGCAGCAGTGCCAAAGCCAGCGGCTTCCAGCCCGAAGTGCAAGCGTATGTGTTCAACGCCATGAGCCAGGTCACCAAAGATGAATTTACCTCGTTCATCGTGGCGGGGCTAAACAATTTGCACGCCGAGCCAAAGTACCGCATCACGCAACCGCTGCTGTTGGTTCACGGCGATCACGACGAGACCGGCAACATCAAAAAGATCGCGCCGACGTGGGCCAAACGCGATCCAAACTGCCGCTATGTCGTCATCCCCCAGGCCCGGCACTGCGCGCATCAAGACAATGCCGACTTCTTCAATCGCGTGCTGTTGGATTTTCTCGCCGCGCAAGCCTGATCAATGACAATCTCAACCGAGCCGACCTTCACCCGATCGATCGCGCTGCGCGACGGCACGGCCGTGCACTTCCGCCCGCTCACGGCGACCGATGGCGCGCGGTTGGGCGACTACTTCTGCACTTTGTCCGAAGCCACCCGCGCGCGCTTCGGGCCGCATTCGCTCGATCGGGCCACGGCCGATCATTTATGCGCGACGCTTGATCCATCGCAAACGATTCGATTTGTCGCCACGTGCGCGTCCGCTGATTCCATCATCGCCTATTGCATTTTGATGCTCCACGTCACCGAGCACGAACAGGCGCGCTTCGCGCAATACGGCCTTGAGTTAGCGTCAACCTTTGATTGCACGGTGGCGCCCTCGGTGGCCGATGCGTATCAGAATCAGGGGCTGGGCGTGCCGCTGCTGAAGCACGTCATCGAGTGTGCGCGGCAACTGGGGCGGCGCTCGGTCGTGCTGCTGGGCGGAGTGCAAGTCACCAATGAACGCGCCGTGCATGTATATCAACGGCTGGGCTTCCGCACAATAGGCACATTTGAATATCCGGGCAGCTGCTGGAATGCCGACATGCGGCTGGAGTTGTTGTCGCAATAAACGATGCGATGCTTGGCGCTGTAGGCATTACGTACGCTTTGCGCATTACCTTCCCGGCGAATGAATTCGCAGCAACAACCACACGAAGTCGGCCTACGCCGACTAGCCGACGCAGGTCGGCTTCGTGTAGTTGTTGGTGCAGTTTTAACTGCCGAATGAAATCTAACATAGTCAAGTACGCAGTACGTATTATTCAGTACATCACTCATCACTCTCATGACTAACTCAAACTGGTTGATCTATGGAGCAAACGGCTACACGGGCGAACTGATCGCGCGCGAGGCGGTGAAACGCGGCTCGCGGCCCATCCTCGCCGGACGCAATCGCGAACAGGTGGGCGCGCTGGCCGCCGAATTAAAGTTGGAGTGCCGCATCGCCGCGCTGGACGATCGGGCTGCGCTGGAAACGCTGTTGCAGGATGTCGCCGTCGTCGCGCATTGCGCAGGGCCGTTTTCGCAGACGGCCAAATCCATGATCGATGCGTGCTTGCGAACGCGCACACACTATCTGGATATTACGGGCGAAATCGCGGTATTTGAAGCGGCCGCCGCGCGCGACCTGGAAGCCCAGGCGGCGGGCATCATGCTGCTGCCGGGCGCGGGCTTCGATGTGGTGCCTACGGATTGCACGGCGGCGTATCTGAAAGCGCAATTGCCCGCCGCCACACATCTGGCGCTGGCCTTTCGCGGGCTGGGCCGCAC